>VGLX01000001.1 GCA_016866645.1 Candidatus Woesearchaeota archaeon
ACATCAAAAGGATAAGCAAGGTCGAGAGCAAAAGGCCGGAATGGCTGTCAAACGCCAAGAGCGTGCCACCAGTATACGTGGGCTCGGTAGGGAGAGCCAACCTGGAAGGAGAGTTCAAAGAGAACGCTGAGCTTCCGCCACAAAGCTGGCTCAGAGGATCGAGCATGATGACAAGCGACGGGAAAGTCGCGATAATAGAACAGCTGCCAGAGCTAACAGCGGACGAGCAGAGCTGGCTGTCACAGCTGATACAAGAAAGAGAACTATCAGTAGGCAACAAGGGAGAGCACACGATAGACATATTCCCGATAATCTACATGGGAGCCAACCCTCACCTGGTCAAGAACATAGAGCAGCCATTGATGGACAGGCTGCAGCTAGGCGCGAGCTGCTACGTCATCAATGAGATAGAAAGAAACGACAAGACAGAGAAGAAGCTCTTCATATTCCTAGAATACTACAGGAAAGCCAAAGGCGGAAAGCCTTTCACCAAGGAATCACTGGAAGCCTTGCTAGAAATATCCAGCAAGCTATCAGAAGACAAGCACCAGATGGAAATAAGCAGAAGGTACTTATCAATGGTAGACGCAGCGCTAGACAGGGCTAACCATAGCAAAAGGCCTTACGTGATAGCAGAAGACGTCGTAGCCTCGCTGAAAGAGACCAAAAGCATAGTCGAGCAAAGCCTAGACGTCAAGATAAAAGAGCATTACAAAATATCTGAGATGAACATAACAGAAAAGAAAGTAGGCGTAACGAAGATACTTGGATACTTGACAGATAAATACATGATAGAGCACAACAACGCAGACATCAAGAAACAGCTAGAAGACGAGAACGGAGTAGCATACATAGCAGAGGTCAGCGCGACAGCCAAGGAGCTTAGATACCAGTCAGGCAGCAACGGCCTAAAAATCTTAGCGCCTAAGAAATGGGAAGATAAACGAGCCCACTTAGAAGAAAGGCTAAGAGTCATGCTGAAAGAAACGATAAACATGGGCAATTATGACATACTAGTCGACCTTTCAAAAGTATTAGAAGACGACGAGACACTGCTACCGGCGATGTACACGGCGGTTTTATCTGCAGTTGAGAACAAGCCCGTGAAACAGGACTTGCTATTGGCGATGAACTGCAACGTCAAAGGCGAGCTGTTGCCAGTAGGCAAGATAAACAAGAGGCTATACACTGCGCCGAGCTGTGCAGAAAAAGCGGTAGTATCAGCTTACGACTTTGACAACAAGATAAGCAACGACCTGAAAATCGGCCCGGAAGTCCAAAAAGTTAGTAATGTTCAAAACTTGTACAAGGTGCTGACAGAATGAAATTCCAAAACGACCTATACCAAAAAATCCATTCAGAATACAGGCTAGAGAAAGCGACTGAAGACTCTAAAAAGGACCTGGTAAAGAGGGTTTATGAAGCAGGAAAAAGCTTTGCCATGAATTACAACCCTTTCATAGGATACTTACCAGTCAAGAAGCAGAAAGACCTGAAAGACAAGAAAAGAAAAATCTTCGGATCATTAGACGTGCAAGTGGCCACGATAGCCTCAGCAGTAGGCTTGGGGTTGGGCGCTTACTTCATAGGCCAGCACCTCAACGGCTTTGACATGGGGTTCGAGATGATGCAAAAGGTCAGGTTCAGCTGGACAGAAGTCGGAGAGCTGCCTAAATACATATCATTCCCTCTTATCTGGGGCGGATTCTCAAAAGCCGCAACAGACGCGGTATCCTACTACTTAATCGCGGAATCAGCAGTCAGAGCCGCAGCAGGAATCGCCGGCAAACCATTAGGGTGCTTGGTCGGAGAAGCTTATTATTACATGTCTGACAAGCTTTCGAAAAGAAGCAAATCAATGAAACAGAGAGAAGAAGAGATCGCTCAAGCAGAGAAGCAGCTATGCTGCGCTAAAGACTTCACCGAGGCTGAGAGGAAAGAATGCGAAAACGCGATAGCTAGGCTCAGCAAACAGTTAAACGACGCTGTATTGGCAAAAGATAAACAAACAGAGCTTAATCTCAAAAAAGAGCTAGACAAGCTGCTAAATAACCTGGAGCAGTGCTGAAAATGTCAAAACTATTAAACGTGCTCAAGAGAACAGCATTAGCCGCAGCAATATTCGCAGGATACTCATTAGTCTACAACCAGATAGACACTGGAATGATAAAGGCATTATCGCAGAAGAAATCAGAAGCTATAGTAGGGGTAGACTTTGAGGCTTACAAACAGAAAGAGCCTGTAGGGATAAGCATACTGAGAAAAGGCGACACGCCAAAAGACCTAGAAGGCAAGACCGTACAGAACTGGAGCTACTTAGTATCAACTGAAGTTACGGAATTCATGAGGAAGACATACTCCAACGCGATATCATTCACTCCTTACTGCTCAGACTTCGAAGATGAAGTGAGACTGCAAAAAGACATTAAAGAGAAAAAAGATGAGAAAACGCTAAGGCAGGAAAAGATCAACAGGCTATACGAAAAGAACGAGGACATCATAAAAGACCTGTTAGGAAGCGTAAAATCGCCTGACACTCTGATATTCAGGATAAAAGGGAACGACACGTATTATCAAACGCTAAATGAGCCGGAGCCTATAAACTTCGTGGTAAAGAAGATAGTCAAAAACGTAAGCGACAAAGAAAAGACAGTGATAATCGACTTGGAAGCGCCTGACAACGGCGACTACAAAGCCCATAATGAGAGGATAAGATACATCAAAAGCATAAACCCTAAGCTTAGAGTCGCTACAACGCTTGACAAGAACGAAGGATACGACGAGCAAACCGGAACGTGGAGCCCTGAAAAGACTAAGAAATACTGGGAGAACGCTGACATAATAATACTCGAAGACTACTGCTCAAACCCTGGAGGCTTAGAAAAGAGCATCAAAATGTTCAAACAAGCCACTAAAGGTGGGAAGCAGATCATAGTAAGGGTAGTGACAGGCGCTAAAAGGATCAACGACCGAGGCATCAAGACGTTAGAAGCGGAGCTTGAAGAGTACCAGAAGATCATGGAAACAGTGCACATCTATGCCGACGGCTGCCTAGCCAACGACTGGAACGGCGCATGGCTTTACTCAACAGAAGCATACGACAAGAAAGAAAGGCTTGACACTACAAAGATGCTTTACAAGAAGTTCAGAAGGATAAAGATAGACAACAGCAGATAAACAATGTTCTTGAACAAACTTTAAATATTCTCAATCTTCTTAGAATACTTGACAATGCTGGAAGAAATAGCCTACAAGTACGCTTTGCAGAACGCGATAAAGTTCAACGGTAAAGCCAACATGGGAGCAGTCATTGGTAAGATAATCTCTGAGCTCCCGACTGCTAACGGCAAAGAGATAGCTGTAAAAGTCAAAGAGATAATAGACCGAGTCAATAGCATGAGCCTGAGGCAGCAGGTTGACGAGCTTAACGCTGTAGCGCCGGAGCTTTTAGAGAAGAAAGAGGCTAAAGAGAGAGATATCTTCGCTTTTTTAGATATAAAAGGAGGAGAAAAGATAACGACAGCTTTCCCTCCAGGGCCAGAGAAGTACCCCCACATAGGCCACGCAAAGGCCTTGCTGATGAACCATGAACTGGCTAGGAAGCATGGGGGAAAATTCGTCTTAAGGTTCGAGGATACCAATCCCAAGCTTGTCAAGGAAGAGTTTTACAAGATAATGCTAGAAAATTTTGAATGGTTAGGCGCCAAGTGGGATAAGCTGGAATACGCTTGCGACTATATGGAGAAGTTCTACCAGCTATGCGAAGACCTGATAAACAAGGGGTTAGCCTATGCCTGCACATGCGAAAAGGAAGCGATGAAGCATAAGAGGTTCAGAGGAGAAGAGTGCGACTGTAGGCTTAACGATGCTATCAAGAACATGGAACTGTTCAAGAAGATGCCTGAGATGGAGGAAGAGTCCTGCATCATAAGGATGAAGATAGACATGAACCATAAGAACACAACGATGAGAGACCCTGCCTTGTTTAGGATTATAAAGCATAAGCACGCAAGGCTAGGAGAAAAATATAAAGTGTGGCCGTCTTACGACTTCCAAAACGCTGTGATGGACGGCATAGAAGGCATAACCCACAGGCTAAGAAGCAAGGAATTCGAGATGAGGAACGAATTGCAGAGGTATATCCAAAAAACATTAGGCTTCAAAGAGACTAACATTTACGAGTTCGCAAGATTTGAGCTAGAAGGAGTGGAGACATCAGGAAGGCTGATAAGGGAGAAGATAAACAACAACGAGCTCATCGGATGGGATGACCCTTCACTAGCAACCATCGTCGCTTTGAGGAGGCGAGGATTCCAGCCGAAAGCGATAAAAGATTTCGTCCTATCAACCGGGCTGAGCAAGACTGAGTCTACTCTTACATGGGATGATCTGATAGTCCATAATCGGAGAGTTTTAGATAAAGAAGCCAAGCGGTTCTTCTTAGTGACTAACCACAGGAAGATAAAGATAAGCTACGCCCCAAAGATGGAAGCCAAAGCGCCTTTGCATCCAGAAAACCCTAAGCTCGGGGAGAGGGAGTTCAAGACAGGAGACGAGTTCTACATAGACGAAGACCTGAAACCGAGACAGGTCTACAGGTTGATGCACCTGTTCAACTTCAAAGACGGAGAATTCTTGTCACAAGACCACAACCCTGAGCTCAAAGCTAAGATAATCCATTGGCTGCCAGCAGACGATCCAGAACTAGTGCACGTAGAAGTGCTGATGCCTGACAAGTCAGTAGTTAAAGGCTTAGCAGAGCAAGGAGTCAAGCACCTGAAGGAAGGCGAGGTCTGCCAGTTTGAGAGGAACTTCTTCGCGAGGCTTGACAAGAAAGAGAAAACCAAACTGGTATTTTGGTATACGCATCAATAAGACTTGCACTAAACCAGAAATACGTTGCAAATTAAGAGGATATTCTTATAAGCCTTAGAAAGATCCGGCGTAAAAATGAAAACAATGCCCTCAGGGTACCAAGATTATCAAGCTTTTTCTTCTTTTAATACCCTGACTATTGTCGCGTAAGCTTCCGGATACAGTTCTGGCTTTAGTAAGTCTAAGTGTAGTGGTTTGAGCTTTCCTGTGCAGATTCCATTTATCACATGATTATCCGCCCATGGTATTATTGAGTGGTCTTCTAACACTACGCCATCGCCTAGTTTCCCGTTGTCCATTTCGCAGCCGGTCCCCACTATCGTGTGTATCGCAATATCGGGCTTTGTTCCTCTGTTAAGCTTGTTTAGGAATAGGCTTCCTTCTGTTAGGTCACGGCATTCTAGCTTCGCGCCTAATAACGGGCACACATTTGCCACTTCTCCTACGACGCCGTAGTTTGGAGCGCCTATGAGTATTATCTTACTGACATCTTCGCTTCCGAAAATCTGCAAGTACTTCCTAGTTACTAACCCGCCCATGCTAAACGCGACTATATTAACTTTGGGCTTACCAGTCCTGTACTTGACAATGTCTATTAGTTCTTTAAGCCTTAGCGCGTAAGTGTCTATGCTCTCGCTCTTAGTCTGCACGACAACATAATTCTCAGGAGCCTCTTGAAACACATCAAAATAATAGCTGCTTCTTACTACTACTGGTTTACCAGACAGCCCCCAAAGACCTTGGCTGGCCGCTTGCTGGGTGTACAATGTTATTGTTCCAGCATTTAAGTACCCGTCTTCTTCTAGTTTTTTTTGTATTTTCGTGAACCCTTCAAGGCTGTAATCCGCAGATATTCCCTCGCTTACTGCGTGGCCGTGCAGGAGCATCACAGGATAAGTGTTAGGGTTGTTGTTGCATTCTTTTTCTACACAGCATGGTTCACATTCCCGGAACACACAGCACTGAGGGCTCGATTCTTCTAAGACTATGCCTGAGCTTACAGGCGAGTAGGTCTCATCTAGTTCTATTTTGCTGAAGTAAGCTTCGCTTACGGTTTCGATTGTTGCATTGCTCAAAGGCAGGCTTGTAAGGTTCTGCAGTGAGACTGATAGGTTATCAAGAGTTTCAGAAATTCGGAGCAGCGCTTCTTTTTTAACTTCTAGACTATTCTTTTCATTAAGGATTACAACAGCTTCGTTGAACTCAGTAACAGCCCTGTTGAGGCTCGTAACGAACTCCTCATCGTCAGGCATCACGCTCTTAAGACCTTCTAAGCTTTTCCTGACATAATCTATGTCATCGATTAGTCCGTTATAAGATACAAGAGTCGCATCAATTTCTGTCCTGAAATTTTCTGCATCCTGTTCCATAATGTCTAAGTCTTCACTTAGCCTGTTAAGGCTGCCATGTATTACACCATACTTGTCTTGCTTGAAAAGGTCCTTGAACGCTAGTAGATTCTCTTTTGATTTAGAGTATTTAAGATCTAAGTTATCAGACTCTTGTTCTAATGTTTCTAGGTTTAAGTTCTTGTTGAGGCTGACTAATGCTTTGTCAAGCCACACTTTTTCACCCATCACCATTTCTAGACGGCTTTTTATATCCTCCATCTCGGATTTGACTTCTTCTTTCTGTTTTTTCTCAGTGCCGCTTAGGTCATAGTTCACGCTTATCAGTATGCTTCTTGTAGTTACATCTTCTTCTGTGTGGCAAAGCCATGTGTTCACGCTTTGGCATTGCATCTCAAACCTGTACAGGTCTTGTCCGCTGCCAAGCCTTAAAACTTTCAGGTCGTATGACCGTTCTAAGCTCTTACCTGGCCTTAATGTAGAAGAGTCCTTGTCGATGTGGATGTCTCGGCTTATATCCCTGAATGAGTAGTCGCATTTCGCGCTACAGAAAGGATTTGTAGTTACTGATGCCTTGAACTTCACCAAACCTTCCTCTCCTCTGACAAGGAACAAGTCCTCTTTATCCGCTTCGACCTTTAGGATTATATCATTACCTAATAAGAACTTGACGTACAAGAAAGTCTTAACAAGCAAAAATGTTGATATAGCAATGAGGATTATTATACCGATTATTGTTAAGGTTTTATATTTTGCCCACAGAGTCTTAACATGCTTCTTCATACAAGAATTATTGGGTATTATCGCGTATTTAACATTTTTGAAAAGAAACTTACAAGACCATAACTATCGCACCAGCAGCTATCAACGCAGCGCCTATGCCCTCTTTTAAGCTCACGCTTTCCCCTAAGAACAATAATGCAAGGACGATAGCAAATACCACGCTAAGCCTATCAATCGGTGCGACTTTAGCAACCTCACCATGCTTTAAGGCCAAGAAGTAGAACATCCATGATAGTGCCCCAGCAATCCCGCTGAAGACTATGAACAACAAAGCTTTGTGGTTAGAAACTATGCTAGACACCTGCCCAAGTTTGCCCTGGATTATTATCACGGATATTAAGAACAAAGCCATTATAACCGACCTTACAGCAGTAGCAGTATTAGTGTCAACTCCATGCAGGCCTATCTTCCCAAAAATTGCTACTAAAGCAGCTGTGAAAGCGGACAATAACGCGAAAATGATCCATGAATATTCCATAACAGCTTCTAGTGCTTTGAGAATTTAAAAAAGTTTTGTCAAGATAAGTGGTTGCTAATAACCATTCTACCTTTATCCTGCTGACTGATTTGAACGACGTAATCGCCTCCAGGCAGTTTTTGGTCTGGCATGTTAGGGACCTTATTAACAGCACATTGAGCGTTTAAGACTAAAGGGGGGCTTGAAGAGTTGGTTATGCCCTCAACAGAATATGTCCTCCCATCAGGCAGTAAGAGTGTAGCGTTGACGTAAGAGTCTTCATTAGGGGGTATACTTATGTTAAACCAAGTAGAACAATACTTTCCGTGGCTTAATGCTGGAGTCGATAAGTAACTCACTCTTTGACCTTGGCTAAGGCTTATCAGCGAATGTGCACTTGTTTTATTCCAATCTAATGGTATGCCCGTTGTACATTTTCCTAAGACGCAAACGTTGCCAGTAGAACATTTTCCGCAGCTGAACTCTCTTCCACATCCGTCAGGCCAAACACCGCATTCCATATCAATAGAATCACAGTTTACTGAGTCGTAACGAAGCCTTTTAGGCATATCATAGGCTTGGTTCTTCTTAACTTTCAGGATAATTTTTTGGTCTTTATTCGATTTTAGTTTTAATACGTAATCGCCAGGCATAAGCCAGCGTTCAGGAACGGTTGGGCTTTCTAGCTTATTACTTGCAAACCACCATTCTTCTCCACCTTCTAGATGCTTATAAAATTCGCGGCCGTCAGGGAAGACTAACACAGCGTCTACATCACAAGAGCAGAACTTGTTGTTACATAAGCAGTAATTGTTGTTCAATACCTCTATAAGAGGAGATGATGCGAGGAGCCTTATTGCATAAATAACTTCTATACCTTTGAATAATTGCACGGCCTGTGGGCGAGAGGTAACAAAAACAGGATGATTGGTGAACTTAGGGTATTCACACCATGCATAACTTTTTTTAAACCTTTGATAGATAACCGGAAGAGTTTCACCTGATAAATCACCAGTTACAGATAAATCAACAGGATTCTCCCCTAGGTCATAAGCAGCTAATAAGTCTTTAATCTCTAAACCAGTAAGCACAGAACTTTCAGCATTAACAAAATAGTTGTCAATCGCAGATATTAAGATTAGCCTTACCTCTGAAATAGGCGCAGTCTCTGCACAAACTATGTAAGCGGATGCGATAAGCAAGATGGCTAGTAAGCACTCTTTTTTCATAACTCTTTATTTAAAGACTTCTTACCTTATAAAACTTTTTTAATCAAAGTATTGGACAACTGGACAAGTGTGTGGGCAGTATTTATAAATAAAAATTAGCTTTTCTTTTTTATGCTAAGAACAGGAACAGCTAACCTCCCGCTCCATCCTGGAAAGTGCCCTCCTTGGCTTTTCGGCAGGATGATCAAGCTCAGTAAGGCTATAACAGAAATAATAGTCAATGAGTACGGCCAAGAAGAGTTCTTAAGGCGAATAGCAGACCCTTATTTCTTCCAAAGCTTCGCTTGCACAGTAGGTTTTGACTGGCACTCTAGCGGAACGACAACTACTCTCTGCGGAGCGCTAAAAGAAGCCCTGAACAAGGAAGAGCTAGGGATAAGAATCGCTGGAGGAAAAGGCAAAGCGTCGAGGGAAACTCCGGAGCATATTGAACGGTTCTCTAATAGTCTTAGCATATCTACCCAGAAGATGGAGCATCTGAAATACGCTTCTAAGATAACAGCTAAAGTGGACAATAACCTCATACAGGACGGTTACCAGTTATACATGCACGCGTTCTTCTTCACAGAAAAAGGAAGGTATGCTGTCGTGCAGCAAGGCCTTTGCAACGATAACAGTTATGCTAGACGATATCATTGGCTATCTGACAACGTCCGAACGTTTATTGAAGAGCCACACAACGCTATATGCTGCGACAAGAAAGAAGAAAACGTGCTAGACCTGACATCTAAGCAGAGCAAAGACACCAGGGATACTAGTCTAGACCTGGTAAAAGATAATCCTAAGCATTTAGAGAAATACTTCAACCCTAAAGGGCAAAAAACCTTGTTTGAATATTCACATCTTACTATGGCACCCGACCATTACTGCTTAAACCTTTCTAAACGGTCGC
Source organism: Candidatus Woesearchaeota archaeon (assembly GCA_016866645.1). Classification (GTDB taxonomy): domain Archaea; phylum Nanobdellota; class Nanobdellia; order SCGC-AAA011-G17; family VGLX01; genus VGLX01. The sequence goes on from VGLX01000001.1 coordinate 9,586, forward strand.
TAAAATTCCTCAAGCAGGCTTACGAGTTCCAACCGAAGAATTACGAAGAGCTGGTCGCTTTGAAGAACATGGGCCCTCAGACGATAAGGGCGTTAGCATTGATATCCGAGCTTGTCTACGGGACTAAGAGCAGCTGGAAGGATCCTGCGAGATTCTCATTCTCCCACGGTGGAAAAGACGGCGTACCACATCCTGTGGACCGTGAATTGATGGACAACAACACAGAATTTTTAAAAGAAGCTTTAAGACAGTCTAAATTAGGGGATGAAGAAAAGCTTAAAGCTGTTAAAAGGCTGAAAGATTTCGTAACATGATAATCAAAGAAATAAGCTGCAAGACATTATTGAACAAGAGCGGCATTATGGACTATTGTATAAACCCTTACACCGGCTGCTCTCACGGCTGTGTCTACTGTTATGCCCGATTCATGCTCAAATACACTAACCATAAAGAAGAGTGGGGCGGCTTTGTAGACGTAAAAACAAATGCTATAGAAGTATTAAAGAAAGAAATCCTTAAGAAAAAACCGGGCAAGATATTCATCAGTTCAGTAACAGACTGTTACCAGCCATAGAGAAGAGTGGGGCGGCTTTGTAGACGTAAAAACAAATGCTATAGAAGTATTAAAGAAAGAAATCCTTAAGAAAAAACCGGGCAAGATATTCATCAGTTCAGTAACAGACTGTTACCAGCCCATAGAGAAAAAATACGAACTCACTAGAAAAGTGTTGGAAACCTTGCCTAAAGACTTCAAGCCGAGCATACTCACGAAATCATCACTTTTTATCAGAGACATGGACTTATTAAAAAAGTTTGAAGAAGCAGAAGTCGGGATCACTATAACAAGCCTTAATGACTGGAAGAACTTTGAGCCGGGATCTTCGCCAACCACCGATAGGATAAACGCGTTAAGGAAAGCTCATGATTCTGGTTTGAAAACTTATGTGTTCTTAGGGCCTGTGCTGCCTTACATAACAGACAACAGCTTTGATGAGTTGATGAGCAAGATAAGCTTTGTAGACCGTATAATGGTTGACCGGTTGAATATCAAGAGCGGGAACTGGCCAAGGATCAGAGCAGTCGTTCAAGAAAATTATCATGATGTGTTTAAACTGTTTAGCGAAGCTGTTTTTGAAAATGATAATTATTATAACCTTTTTAAGTTAAGGATTAAGAGAATCTGGAAAGATACTGAGCTGTGTTTTTGAAAAAAGTTTTAACTACGTGTTTCAATAAAGTTTTCTATGCTCCTGTCGTAACTCCTTTCTGCTTCTTTTGAGAAGTAGCATGCTGGCAGCTGGCCTTTGCTCCTGTGGTGGGCTATGCACTCGCAGCAGATGCCTTTCCTGGCGCAAGGGTTGTAAGTGCAGTTGCATCCTTTCAGGTTTTTTTCTTTTTTGCATTCCATCATTTCCACACCCCTTCTATTTTCAGACCGCATTTGTAGCACTTGTTCGCCCTTATCTTGTTGTATGTCACGTTGAAGAAGCTGTTTCTCTTTATCAAGGCCTCTTCGCATCTCGGGCAGAACGTATGATTATAACCCTCTTCAGGCACGTTTCCTACGTATACGTAGTGCAGGCCTGCTTTCTTGGCTGTCTGGTAGGCTTTTTTCAAAGTCTCGAATGGCGTCGGCGGCTTGTCTTTCATGTTGTAGCACGGGTGGAATCTTGATAAGTGCAGAGGGTAGCATGGGCCGAGCTCTTTGTTGACCCATTCGCACATGCCCTTTATCATCTTCATGTCATCGTTAAGCCCGGGAATGATGAGGGTTGTCAGCTCTATCCAGACACCCATCTCTTTTAGGAGTTTCAGGGTTTCTAAAACAGGCTGAAGCCTTGCAAAGCAAAACCTTTTGTAATATTCTTCTGTGAAGCTTTTCAGGTCGACGTTAGTCGCGTCTATGTACTTGTAGAGCATCTTCGCAGGCTCAGGGTTGATGAAGCCGTTGCTCACTGTGATGTTCTTCAGGCCTTGATACTTAGCCTTCTTAGCTATGTCAAGTACGTACTCAAAGAATATTGTGGGCTCGTTGTAAGTGTAGGATATGCTCGGGCAGCCTTCGTTTAAAGCGTTTTCTACTACTTCTTCAGGAGCTACGCTGACGCTTGGTGTGTCTTCAGGATAGGACTGTGATATCTGCCAGTTCTGGCAATTGGATACAGCAATAAAATTTGCAAGGTAAGAATGATCATCTTTTACTTCAATATTGTATACTGGTCCTTTATACTTTTCTTTGCTTATTTTGTATATGGGTAAAAAATAATAGTCTCTGTTTTCAATAAACTTTACACTTTTCATGCTTTGCTTATTCGGCTTACATTTTTTATTAAGAAATTTTCTTCTAAATTTTTCCGCTTGTATTTTAACATAATACAACGTAGATTGGTTTACTATCCGATTTTCTATCTTTTTCTTTTTTATAGGTTTCCAAGTATAAAATGAAGGTAAGAATCCTAATTTTAGGAATAGGCTGTAGATGCCTAACGCTAATTCTTTTGAAACTGTATTCGTGCTTATTATTGTGTCTTCTTTTGTCCAACCATTGCCTTCCACATATGCTTGTAGAAACGTTTGGATAATTTCTTTTGATGATTTGTTTATCACCCATGGCACTTTTTTGTTTTTTGCGCCATGTCCACATAAAGATTTGAAAAATAAGGCTACTGGTGCTTGATGGCATTCTACAGTTACAGTTGTTTTTCTTATTCTCACAGAAGGATTCACTTTGAATATTCGCTTCAATAAACTCTCTGTTTCTTTTATCTGATTTTCTTCATGTTTACCAAAAGAAAAAATAGCACAATACGAATTTGGTCTGTTCTTGCATGGTGTTACGTGGCCTTCAGAAACGAAATAGCCTAAAAGTTTAGCTAAATTATCATTTACGCTTATTTTTGATGGTATACCTTTTCCTTGTCCTTTTAAAAATTTGATATACCCATTTTTTTCTATTAACCTATTTTCTTTAAAAAACAAGCTTTTTTTCCCGTATTTTCTTATTTTTGCAAATATGCGTCTTATGTATACAGGATGGAGTTCAAACTTGTACCCTATCTCTTTTGATGTTGCGCCCCGTTGTTTCATTCTTATAATATCTTCAATTAAACTTTTGCTTACTTTTTTATTACCTTTTTTGATCTTAATCTTTGTATAATGTTCTAATACATTCTTGGTTTTGATTTCTTTTAGATTTGAGAAAGTGCGTGTTTTTGGTATAGCAAGATAGTCCTCTTTGGTTATACTGTCTGCTCGGGTTTTACTTAAGTTTTCAGAGCTAGGACACTTGGTTGTAAAGAATTTATGATTAGGTGTGCATTTTATTTCAGGGGAGTAATATGGTTTGATACTAACTAACTCACCTTCATACTGGTGTTCAAACGCATACATGACTTCTTTAGCATTCCCTTTATGCGTAGTTGTTACAGGATTGTTTATTCTTCTTACTTTCCCGTTTAAATAAGGTTTTTCATTAGAGCCTTTTTCAAAAATTTCTTTTAATGTTAAAATGCCTTTCTCAGTAGGAATTATAGTATCAGGTGTGAAACAGAACTCACAATGCAAGTTACATCCTGTCGTCCCTAAGGAAAACGTTTTAGTCCCAGGTAAGAAGTGGAATAACGGCTTCTTCTCTATAGGGTCTGTAGCTACTGACACTGGCTTGGCGTAAACCATCGAGTATAGTTTGCCTTTGATGTTCTTCCTTGCCCTGCACTTGCCATAATTATCCGGAAGTATCACGCAGTTTTGCGGGCATAGTTCGCACTGCACGTTTTTAGCGTTCAGTTGTTTGTAGAATAACGCTTCGTGTTCCATTTTCAGCCCATAATGACCTTTTCCATATATACTCTCATCTTTTTGACTGATTCTTCGATTTTTTTAAGGTTATCCTTTGTTTTCATGTTTTTTTGTGCGTATTTCACAATCGGTTCAACAGAATTTATCCCTTTACCAAATCTGTCCATCCATCCGAGCCTGGGGAACATCCATAAGTGGAAGTGATGTTTCGTATCTTCGTTCTGAAACAGATAAACATATTTCACCTTTAAGGTTTGCCGCATCCCTTCTCTTAGTGCGCGTATCAGCCTTATGAACTCTTTTTGTTCAGCGTCAGAAAACTCTGATAAAGATAAGACATGCCTTTTCGAAGCGACTATTATGAACCCTGGGATGGGTGTTTCATAGTCCTGATGAGCATTAAAATGTTTCGTGACTTTAATCTCCGCTCTTGAAAAATCAATTTCTCCCGAAGTCATTGCACAACTTAAACAGCCCTTAATGTTCTTACTTTTTCCATCGAAAGATTCTATTTTAAGCATGTTTTAGTATTCTATCCCTTTCTCTGCTTTCCTGTCTGTTCTCTTCTCGTCTTCTACGCGTGTGCTTATATCTGCTAGGCGTATGAACTCTTCAAGGGCGTAACGCCCGGTGAGTATTATGTTAGTCTGCTTAGGCTTCTTCTTCAAGACTTCCAAAACTTTTTCCTTATCTAATAATCCTATGCTCGCTGCCAGGTTTATCTCGTCAAGTATTAGTAAGAACGGTTTTTGTTTCAAGACTTTTTCGGCCATCGCCAAGCCTTTTTCTGCTAGTTCATAGTCTATCTTTAAGGGTTGGTCTAAAGGTCGGATGCATTCTTTTCTTCCGAACTGGTACACTTTAAAATTTTTCAATCGTTTTTGTATTTTGAACTCGCCGGTGTCTTTTCGTCCTTTCATGAACTGTATCATAACAACTTTTTTCCCATGGCCTAACGCTCTCATAGCGACGCCTAGTGCAGAAGTAGTTTTTCCGCCGCCGTTGCCAGTGTAAAGATGAATCATTCTTAAAAACCGTTCTTTAATGAGGGCATGATGGGAACGGGCATCCGCCAGAGTATTCGGACTCTGCGCTTACGAAATCCATAGTCTCGCCCTCTTCCCTGCCTATGACTGTGCCTAAGTATAGCACTTGTTCTTTCTTGCTGCCGTACCTGTAGATTGTTATGCCTTTGCAACCCAATTTGTAAGCTAACAGGTATGCTTTTTTTACGTCTTCTACGCTCGATTCGTGAGGGAAGTTTATCGTCTTGCTCACAGCGTTCTCAGTGTATTCCTGGAAAGCGGCCTGTATGCGGACGTGCCATTCTGGGTCTATGTCCAATGCAGTCTTGAATATTCTCTTGACGTCTTCAGGCACTTCTTCTATCTTTTGCACTGAGCCTGTCCTGGCTACTTTGCCCATTAGGCTTTCAGAGTAGAATCCTCTTTCCTTGGCTATGTTTTCGAAATAAGGGTTTATCTCTACCAGCCTGGTTCCGCCCATTACGTTCCTTATGAATGTTATCGCGAATAATGGCTCTATGCCTGAGCTGCAGCCTGCGAGTATGCTTATCGTCCCTGTAGGGGCTATCGTAGTTACTGCTACGTTCCTCCTTTTCTTCTTGAAGCTGCTTTTTGAGAAGTTCGGGAACTCGCTTTTTTCCTTAGCCAGCTCCTCTGAGGTCTTGACAGCTTCGCTGTTGATGAATTTCATGAGTTTGCTGGCCGTTTTAACAGCGTCTTTAGAATCATAAGGTATCCCTAACTGTATGAGCATCTCGGCGAATCCCATAACCCCAAGACCTATACGCCTATTGTCTTTCGAGACTTTTTCTATCTCCTTGATAGGGTATTTGTTCACGTCTATTACGTTATCTAAAAATCTTGTAGAAACCTTAACTATTTCTTTTAACCTGTCCCAGTCTATTTTGTTGTCTTTTACGAATTTTGCTAGGTTGATGCTTCCTAAGTTGCAGCTCTCGTAAGGATAAAGACCAACCTCGCCGCAATTGGACACTACTATGCCATTCGATATGAAAGAATGAGTCAGCGATTCTGTTAAGTCATAAACTCTTGTTTTTCCATAACCCTCAACTTTTTTTACTTTATCGATGAAATAATTTGAGTAATAAGTCTTTGAATTCAGTAAAGATACTTTATCATCATGCCTTCCGCATAAGAAGCCTATTTCATCTAAGAACTTAACCGCACTATCTTTGCTTACCTCTAGCTCAAAGAGCCTTCCGTCGCATGTATAATCTCTTTGTTCTCCTTTAACTGTTATATAAAAGAACTTTTTCTTCGGTTCCTTATGCCTGTCATAAATCCTCGATTTGATACCAAGATTTAACAGCAATAGCTGAACCTGTTTGAGCAATTTTTCTGATTTTGAAGTCACTCTTACATAAGAGGATTTATTCTTGACATAGTTTACAGTCCCGTCAGATGTGAACAATCCCTGCAAAAACCCTATCACCACTTCCTTCGGAGCTGTGAATACGCTTTTCGGAACCTCTTTCTCATCTGCAAGCACTGGTTTCACACCTAATCTTAAAAGAAAATTTGCAAAGAATTTAGAATGGAACGTTATCCACTTGACGCCTCTTAATTTTAATTGTTCAGTAGGCTTGCCATCATAAATATTTTCTAATAATGGTTTTAGATAGTCCATTACGGGATAGTCTTGTTTTCCAAATATCCAAGCAGCCCTATGTTCTTTACCCGTTCTGAAATGTCCATCGCCTACAAGCCAACCTAATATCTGTCCAAGTTCTTTTGACCATTTTCTTGGAAGATTGAATCTATAGGCTCTACCATTTTTACCTATTACTAAATTGTCTGGTATGAACGGAAGGTTATAATCTTTGTTGAATTTTCCTTCTTTACATTGAATCAAAACTTTATGCGTTTCTGATAGGTCCTCCATCTTGACCCAACCTTCTGTAGTCATTATCTTATGGTCGGGAGTTGCTGTTACCTCATAACCTGATTTTGTAACAAGTTTTAGCGTCTCTTTTATACCGGAATCAAAAGTGGCAGTTGCCTCCCTTAAGCTTACGTTGTTTTGGTCGCCCATTAGAATGTATTGCTCGGTATAGCCATCTGAGACTTTAATAGGCACTCTATTATCAACTAATATTTTAACGTTGGAGTTTACGATATCCTCGAATCTTTCTAAACCTTTATCAGTTGAAATCAAAGCATCTCCAGATATACAAGGATTAGTTGCTTCTATAGGCCCGAAGTTTTTAACTAAAGGATTTTTCTTGTTGATCGTGTCGAAAAATATGAGCCCTGGGTCTCCTGTGCGCCAGGCGTACATGCATATCATGTCAAAAAGCTCAGCAGCGTTAAGTTTTCCGACTTCTGCTCCGGTCCTCGGGTTTATCAGGCTGTAGTCTTTCCCTTTCCTCGCCGCTTTCATGAACTTGTCGTTGACTCCTACTGAGAAGTTGAAGTTCACGAACTCATCCTCTTTGGCTTTTGATGTTATGAACTCTGTGATGTCTGGATGGTCGACGTTAAGTATTCCCATGTTCGCGCCTCTTCTCTTAGATCCCTGCTTGATAACATCCGTTGTTGTGTCGAAGACTCTTATGAACGATACCGGACCTGACGCTACTCCTTTCGTGCTCTGGACCATGTCCCCTTTAGGCCTTAAGTGTGCGAACGTGAAACCTGTCCCGCCGCCAGCCTGCTGTATCAACGCTGTTGTTTTCACAGCCTCGAAGATGCTGTCTAAAGAATCAGAGACAGGTATTACAAAGCAAGCCGAAAGCATACCTAAACTTGTACCTGCGTTCATAAGCGTAGGGCTGTTGGGCAAGAACTCTAGATTTGATAAAATCCTGTAAAATCCTTCCTCACATTTAGCAGCTGAATCTTTGTTCTTCTCTGCTTTGGCTACTGCTTTAGCCAATCTCCGGAACATCTCATGAGGAGTCTCGACAACCTTTCCGTCTTTATCTTTGAGTAAGTACCTTCGTTCTAATACCCTCGCAGCGTTAATCGTAAGCTTTAAGCCGTCTTTCACTCCGAAGAACTCTCGTGCTTCCCTTATTTCTTTATGCTTTTCCCGGTAAAGTATGTAAGCCTTTGCCACATCAGCCAAGTTTTCCCGTATAAGGACTTCCTCTACAAAGTTCTGCACGTCCTCTACTGAGGGTATCTTCTTGGTGAACATCTTTTCCAAGTTGTTAACAACATTATCTGCGAGCTTGTCAGCCAGTTCCCCGTCTTCGTGCTTCACAGCAGTTATGGCCTTGTCTATCGCGTTCTTAATCTTATCAGGTTCAAACTTTACTATCCGTCCGTCTCTTTTTTTAATTTCAGAAATTGGCAATTTTGCACCTTTATTTTTTTTATCTTAGGCTATAAGAGAGAGAACAAGTTTTTATAACTTTCTATTCCCGAAAAGCATATAAGCCCTAAGAGCGATTAAGTAGTGTATGGGACTTCGCTACTTGGTGATACTTCTTTTGATGCTGGTTTTATTAGGGGGTTGTGGTAGTGGTGTTTCTAAGCGCGTATGTTTCGGTGATAAGTGCATGGAGGCAGAAGTCGTGTCTACGCCTGAGGAGAAACGGATAGGCCTTATGGGCAGAGAGGGTATTGATAATGATAAGGTTATGCTGTTCGTATGGGAAGAAGAAGGGGTTTATAGCATTTGGATGAAGAACATGAAATTTTCTATAGACATAATCTGGGTGGGTAAAGACCTGAAAGTGAAGCATACTGAGTCGAACGTCCCGCCCTGCAGAGCTGACCCTTGCGAAGTTTATATGCCAAGAGAAAAGGTGTTGTATGTTGTGGAAACTGTTTCAGGATTCGTATCAAAAAATAATATCAAAAACGGGGATGCTGTGAGATTAACTCTTGATGGTACCAATGAAAACGGTCACTGAGTATAGGAATAAGAAGTCTGAGAATATTCATGAGAAGGACACTAAAGGTATCCTAAGCATTATCAACGAGGAGGACTGTGGTGTCGCTTTTTCTGTGAAAAAAGAGCTTGGAAAAATAGCTGAGGCTGCAGATGTCATAGCTGAAGCTTTTAAGAATTGTGGCAGGCTTTTCTTCATAGGCGCAGGCACGAGTGGAAGGTTAGGCATTATCCAGGCGGCTGAGTGCCCTCCGACTTTCGGAACAAGCCCAGAGATGGTGCAGGGAATAATTGCTGGTGGGAAAGAGTCAGTTTTTAGTGCCAAAGAGGGTGCTGAAGACAGTGAGGAAGATGGCTACGAGTCTGTTAAAGAATTGTTAACTTCTCAGGATGTTCTTGTCGGTGTGTCTGCAAGCGGAACTACTCCTTTTGTCATCGGCGGATTAAGAGCGGCTAAGGATAAAGGATGCAAAACAGTTTCTGTCAGTTGTAATAAAAACATGGCTATATCAAAACTGGCTGACGTAAGCATAGACATAGTAGTAGGTCCGGAGGTTTTGACTGGCTCTACAAGGATGAAATCTGGTACAGCCCAGAAGATGGTCTTGGACATGCTTACGACGACTGCTATGATAAGAATCGGAAGGGTAAGCAATAATTTGATGACTAATCTTAAGCCTATTTCACAAAAGCTTAAAGAAAGGGCTGCAAGGATAGTTGTTGAACTCACTTCTTTGAAAGGCTTGCCTGGGGCTGAGGCTTTGAAAAAGGCTGAAGCGGTTTTGAAGAAGAACGGTTATGACATAGACAAAAGCGTGTCTGTTATCAAAAGTTCTTAAGTTTCAGATGGTTTTGTGTTAGTTTTAGACTTTTTTTAGGTTCACCCAAACCTTTATATACTTGTTACTACTGAATAATGGTTAATATATTCGGGTGAAAATGGACAGACGGCACTTTTTAAAGACGATGATATACGCCGGAGCGTTCTTAACACTAGACAGTTTAATATTCCCCCACAAAGGGCAAGAGTCCTTCAGCAAAGACAGGAATACAGAGACAATAAAAGCAGGATTACTAACCCTTGGCTCATTTGACCATGGCTACAAACAAGATGAAATCATAGACCTGATAGGAAAACACATAAGCAAACATAACCTTGACATCTTCCTAGGCCCTGAATGGCTGTTCCTTCCTGAAAAAGGGCTTTACACTAAAAAAGAAAAAGACGACCTGGTAAGCAAACTTGTGAACACGACAAAAGACAGGGATACATTCTCAGTTCCCGGCACAATAATGTGGCATGACAACAGTTTTTTCTACAACTCAGCACCGATAATAACCAACGGAACACTCTTAGACGAGTATTTTAAGCGAACAGACGGCGGATCAATAAACTTGGCCGATGAAAGAGCGTGCCCAGTAAAAAAATATCGCAAAGGCCAAAAACGAGGCGTGTACAAATGGAGAGGATACACGATAGGCGTCGAAATCTGCGCAGACCATGGTCACCTGAAAGAAGAGATAACCAATGAAAAACTACCCCCTCTAGACATATATTTACTTTCCTCATGCGGGATGACCCTTGGCAGCTACAGCACACCATTAGATAAAAATGGCTATGCATTATATTCTGATGGCTATTACAAAGCTTCAGGAGCTGCAAAAAGTACAAGCTACCAAGACGGAGAGATAATAGACCTTACCGAAGCAGTCGAAGACAAAAACCTCTTGATATATGAACTATCAATGAATAAGAAACAAGAACAATGCTAGAAGAAAAAATCAAAGCAGGACTAATATTAGAACCGACAGGCGGAAAAGAACTACAAAAAGAAAACCTAGCCGAAGAAATAGTGAGACACGTCCGTAACCATGACCTAGACATACTCTTAGGGCCGGAATGGCTGTTCCTGCCTCAAGGCAGAATGTATAATGAACAAGAAAAAAACCAAATCATAAGCTATATCTCAGAGAACATCAAATCAACAGATGCGTTAATAATCCCCGGGACTATAATGTGGGAAAACAACACACACGTTCACAACACCGCACCGATAATCCAGAAAGGAACAATACGTGAAGTTCACAAGTTCTCAGACGGCGGAACAAAATACACCGCAAAATTAAGAGGATGCAACAAACCCAAATACAAAAACTTTGATGACCCAAAAACATTCAAATGGAGAGACTACAAGATAGGCATAGAAATATGCTCTGACATGGGACTTCTTATAAGACCTTTGCAAAACAAATATTTAAAAGATACTGGACAGAAATATTGGATTCCACAAATGATGGAAGAAGAATGTTTCCTTGACTTCTACTTCTTAGTATCATCAGGTATCGCCATATCAGGTGACAGGGACGCGATACCGTTAAGAAAGGGAGGTTATGGGTTGAACTCTAACGGCAACATCATTCCCGAGTCTATGGTCCTGAGAAGGGAACAGAAAGGGTTCACATTCCCGCAATGTACATACTCACAAAAATGGCCTGATACACAACTAGCCATCGAAATATACGAGCTAACAAACCCGAGGAAAGAATAAAATGTTAGAAAACAAATTAAGAGCAGGAATATTCATAAGCGAAACGTGGGACGGACATTCTCAAGAGGGGTTAACAAGATTGTTAGGAAACTTCATATATAACTACAACTTAGATATACTGTTAGGTCCAGAATGGCTATTCCTACCAAAAAACAGATTTTATTCTGAAAAAGAAAAATGTGACATCGTGCAATGCTTAGCTGAAATTACCGAAGGAAGAAAAACGTTACTGATCCCGGGAAGCATCATGTGGCACGATGAAAAGCATTACTACAACACAGTACCAGTAATAACAGACGGTAAACTTTTAGGCGAGTACAACAAACAGAGTAATTGCGGCTCAAGTGATAAAGCCCTTGAAAGAGTCGCTACAGATAACCTAACATACAGAGCGGGTAGAGGTTTCGGATTGTATCATTGGAGCGAGTACAAGATCGGCGTTGAAATCTGCGCAGACCAAGGACTCTTAGCAGACCATATGCGATGCAGGGAAGACCCTCTGCTTGATTTTTATTTCTTAGTATCTTGCGGCAAAAAGCTTATCAAAGAGTGCATGCCGATTAAAACTGGGGGTTACGGCTTGAACTCGGACGGCTCTGGATGGATATCAGAGGTCATGCAAAGAAAGCCTACAGAAGGGCTAAAAGATGATTTCTGCAAGCTAAAGCCGTCAAACACCGATGAGTTACACTTAGACATATACGAACTGCAAATCAACAAACCCTAAGAAATATATTGTTAATACTTTGCTCTTGCGAGCTCTGTCAAGACTTTGTCCTGCAGGCTCTGCATCGTCCAGACATCAATGTCATCGCTGTTCATCAGTATAGAGAAAGCCAGAATGCCGTTCTTAGTCTCTGTATAACCTGATATCGTATCAACTCCTGTGCGTATCAGCATACCTGTCTTGGCCTTGACTTTTCCTTTGATGTTCCTTAACCTCTCGTCTAACGTACCGTCTGTACCCGAGATAGAGAAAGCTGATACTAAATGAGGATAGACTTCGAAGTCTTTGTAAACTTCTTCTAAAACTTTTACGAGCTGTGAAGCGCTTAGCTTGTTCTTCGTAGAGTATCCTGAGCCGTCAACAAGCCCTACGTTTTTCACGCCTATGCTCCCCAAATATTCTTTTATCACTTCGATCCCTTTATCGTTGCTCCCGGGAACACCTTTGATATCAGCACCTAAAGTCTTCACTAGCTGGTCTGCCACGAAGTTGTTGCTGAACTTGCACAGGCTCCTGATTACCATATCAAGAGGCCTTGACTCATGTGTTAGTATCTTCTGGCAGCCTTCAGGCAGAACCGCTGTCTTTATCCCGCCTTTAACTTTTATGCCTTCCTGCTCTAAGAACTCTTTGAACACGGTCAAGAAATACTCGTCAGGCTTCGATATGTTGACAGTTCTCACATACTCACAATCATTCTTTCTTATATACCCTTCGACTATTATCGTGTCTTTGTCGGCGTCTTTGACTCTTGACGCGTTAAAGTTAGTGTATCCGCCAGTCTTGACCTTGTTAATAACCTCGGGATAGCTAGTCTTAGGGTCCAGAGTTATTATTGCTTCATCACCAGAATTCTTCCCAGGCTTAACATGAATGTTAATAGTGTTAAAGTTTAGTGATAATGCCCCGTTAGGCGCGTTGTAAGACCTTGAATAGTCCGCCCATGCGGTGTTCTCATCATGACCTGGCCCGTATTTCTTGTCGTCGAAGAAGCTGGTATCTGCTATCAGGTCGCCGTTTATCTCTTTCACGCCCTTGACTTTAAGGTCGTTGACTATGAGCCAAAGCTCTTCAGACACCAGGTAAGGGTCTCCGTAGCCTTTCACGTACAGGTTCCCTTCAACTATTCCGTCATTTATTTCTTTGTCAGTGTACAGTTCTGTTTTGAACTTGTAGTCTATGCCTAATTTTTTTAAAGTTGTCGCAGCAGTCATTATCTTTGCGCAAGAAGCAGGTATGAGCTTATCATCTGCCTTGTATTCGTAAACGGTCTTGCCGTCCTTAAGCGAAACTACCTTCACGCTCATCTGAATACCTTTAGAGTACGGGAGCAAGATGTCATCAAGCTTCTTCTTGATATTATCCTGCTTAGCGATACTCACAATCGGAGGGCTGGGCTTCCTCTCCGGAATGTTAGAAGATGGCTGTGTGCATGCCACTAGAGACAAAGATAGCAATAATGACCCTATCAGCCTTGTTAGTTTTTTACCCATAACAGAAATAGTGATTTCAGCGTTTTTTTTAAAACTTTCCCTTACAAGCGTCAATGAAAGCCTTGAAGATCTTGTTAGAGCTTTTCTTCTTCCAACGCTCAGGGTGCCACTGCACACCCAGCATGAAGTTCGCGCTTTCGTACTCTACAGCCTCGCAAAGCCCGTCAGGCGAAAAGGCAGACGCTTTCAAGCCATGCCCAAGCTTCTTGATGCCCTGGTGGTGGCTGCTGTTGACCTTTATGCTGTCCTCTCCAAGTATCTTGTAAAGCAGCGTGTCTCTCTTCACGTTGATGTAATGCTGGACGTCCTCATCCTTCTGATGGCATACCATCTCGCCTATGTCTTTAGGCAAGAACTGGTAAAGCTTACCATCAAATCCGATATTAAGAACCTGGCATCCATGGCATATTCCTAAGACCGGCTTGTCCAGAGCCAGCATCTCCATTATCATGCTTACCTCAAAATTTACTATAGAATCTTCTACAAACCCTTTGTCATAATACATCTTCTCTTTATAGAACGAAGGATGAATGTCGCCTAAATGCCCAAGGATTAGCAATCCGTCGATGCCTGACGCGTAATCTTTCGATTTCTTGATAACAGGCTGCAAGACAAGAGGCGTTCCGCCTTTCTTCTCGACGTAATCCATATCCTCCTGGATTATAGTGTACAATCCGCTCTTATGCTTAATCCTCGGAGTTACTCCTATGAAAGGCTTAGCCATCCTCGATAATAAGTATTACTCTCAGGCTTAAATACGTTTCTGTCCTGAAAAACCATATTTTTGTGAACCACCCCGCCACAAACAGGGGCATCTGGCTAACTCAAGTTAAAAGACGAAGACATAAAAGACGCTAAACTCAAATTCAAAGTAGAAAAAACTTGGCTAACGAGCAAAGGCTTCCTAGCAGAAGAAGTAGTCCTTAAACGATTTGTGAAAAGCTGGGAGACCTTACCTACGAAACAGCTCAACAAAGACGCCAATTACATCTACTACGAGGCACAGACGGAAGGATTCTCGTACTTCGCAATAACAGCAGAGAAGAAACCAGTACCCAAAGTCGAACCTGTTGAAGAAAAGAAAGAAGAACCCACACCCCAAGCGCCAGTTGAGAAGCCAGCAGAACAACCACCAACTCCGACAGAACCGGAAGAAGAAAAGCTGAACTACACATTATACGCTTTAGTCTTAGTGCTAGCAGCATTAGCATTCATACTTGTCTTAGAAAGGAAGAAGCTGTTCAAAACAAAAGAAACAACCAAAGAACCCCCAAGCTTTGAAACATTCCTTAACAAAAAAGAAATAACAAAGTTCTGCAAGGAAAAGCTCAGCCAAGGCTGCACAGAAAAACAGATACTAAACGCCGCTAACCAATCCGGATGGAAAGAAGAAGAGATAAGAGAAA
>VGLX01000002.1 GCA_016866645.1 Candidatus Woesearchaeota archaeon
TGTCATTATTCTTTTCATTATCCCACCTCGAAAGTGTTTGAATCGACTGTTTCATAAGCATATTCTAGTTCTATCGTTATCTCAGTTTCGTAATCGTCTGTTGAGAGCTTCACTCCGTTAATCGTGCAATGAGTGGTCGCGTCTCCTTCCTTTTTCAGCTCTACAGGCGTGCAAGTGGCTCGTCCTGGAGCGTTCAGCATCCTTATGCCTATCTTCTTGTCACCGCCGCTTGAGTCCTCTGTCTTGCAATCCAGGGTGTTAGCTACGTTGTAAACGTCTCCTGTCCCTATGTTCTTGATCTTTATCGTGAAGCTTAGGTCTACGCTTTCGCCGCCCTCTGAAGGCGTTATTGCCTCGTTGACCTCTTGTATCGCCAAAGGCGCTGAAGACACGCTTTTCAGGATGTTCTTCGCAGGGGTCAGCTGGCAACCTTCTTTTGAGTAAGAGTCTTTTTTCACGCAAGCCGTGGCTATGCCGTAAGTGTTGTACTTATACCTCGTCCTTGCTGTGACGAAATGCGATGACCCTACAAGGTTTTCCTGACTAATCTTCCCTGTTTCGAAAGTCACGGTTGCTTGCTCGCCTTCTAATTTCTCTTTATCCACCCTTGTCCTGCTTTTCAGAGTGAAGGGCTGGCATTCGCATTGTGAGAAGCTTCCGAAAGCGCATACTTTGCCGTCAGAGTCTGACTCGCCGTTGTTGACTGCTTTGACAGATATCCTGAACGGCTGAGCGAGGTACGCTTTCCCGCCTTGCAAAGGATATACCACTTCTGCGTCTACGCCTTTAGGCCCTCCGATGAAGTCTTGCTTACCAGAAGCCGTAGTGGACTTGCCTGGCAGTTTAAGTTTTATACCAGGACATCCTAGGATAAGGATTGCTACCAGCGATATTATTATGATTAGTTTTTTGTTCATGTGCCGTATACTGCTTGGTTTAGTATTATTGCTTGCGTGTCGCATTCTCCTTGTGTGTTAAAAAATGTTTTTTCACAACTAGATTCGCAATCAGTCGGGTTACATTGTGTTACGCAGCTGAATTCTCCTCTTGCAGGGTTTTCGCATAAGTAGTATTTCGTTACGGTCGGGGTGGTCGAGCTTGTTTGTGTGCCTTGATTTTCTGTGGTCGTTGTTGGGGTCTTGTCAGATTGCGGAGTTGTTGGTTGCGCAGTCTCTCCAAGAGGGACTCCTTTCAGCGTTATAGTCTCTGTTCTCGGCTGAAGCTCATAATCATAGCTTACCTCTACTGAGTACTCGTCGTCTATGAAAGGGTTATTCCCTAATATTTCTGCAGGTACTGGTTTCAGCCAGCAGAAGAAGCTCCTACTAAGGTCTAATGATGTTGACGTTTTTCCAAATTCGGTTATTTGCGCGAGCACGCTTTCTTTCGCGGAGTATTTTTGATACTTTCCAGTCCCGACGTTTCCTGCGCTTTCGAAAGGACATACTATCGTAGGGTTTTTGTTTTTCTCCTCGTCTATTTGTATCCCTTTAGGGAGTATCAGCGCCAAGCTTCTTATCTTCTTGACCCTGCCATCCCACCTGTTCTTCAGGCTTATCCCTACTGACGGGAACTGGTCTTCGCCTACTATCACAGGCTGTACGTTCTCATAGCCTACGCCGATTCCTAACTCAACAGGCTCTTTGTTATACTTGGCCATTATCGGCAGAGTTTCTTTAAGCCCTTGTTCTTGGAAGAAAGCCTTTCCTTTATTCACTTTATCTTCGGTAAAGTAGACTTTGAGCGATCCTCGCTGGTTGTTTATCGGGAATTTTACAGTCCCTTCAGCAGTAACTGTCTTGTCTTGGGTTGATGTCTTCGTGACTATCTGGCAGGTTATGCTTGAATAGCTCTGAGGGTCTTCTGTAGATACTTTAGGCTTATCCACAGGCAATAGCGTCTTAGACTCTACCTCTATCTCTTTTTCTTTAACAGACGGGTCTTTAAGTTTGCATTCAAGGTCTAGCGGTAATTCTTTAACGCCTTCTCCCAAATCCAGCTTGTATCTCAACACGAGCATGGCGCCTTGAGGCATTATCTTTCCTCCGACTGATTCGAAAGCCAAGAATTTCACCCCTAAGCTTTCTGCAGTTTGGTTTTCTGAGGTTTCCCAGATCCTTCCTATATCTTTAGCTTCTTTCAACTGATTCCCGTACCAGCTTAGAGGGTTGTAAGTCGTTTTTAACGACTGCCAGGCTCCTGAAATTTTTTGGCTTCCTATTGTTGAAGTCGACCAGAAATAAACATAGAACAATAGAGTGAGTATGACTATTATTAGTATAATCCATAGTATTATCTGACCTACTGAAGTCTTCTTCTCTCCAGCCGGCATAACCATTACCGGAACTTGCTGCTGCTGTGCCATATGTTTAAAAAAACAAAGGCTTTATTAATATAAAAAGGTTTTGAAATAATAATGGCGTTGCAAGTTTGTGTCGAGGCTTTGATAAGGCTTTTTTTTGAGATAATAAGAGTATTATTCGGTGATATCACCCTTCTTTGGAGAGGCGGATATTTTGATACTCAGATACCTTACTTGATATCTACTTTGAAGTGGATTCTGTTTTTTACGATACTCGCTATGATGGTTAAGAATGCAAAGCTCAGGGCATTCCTCATAATATGCGTCCCTGTAGCTGTTAATCTCCTCATTGACAGTTTAGGCGCGATACCTTTCATAGGGACTGCCTTAAGCGTCGGTGTCGGCATAGCTGGCGCGCCTATCACTGCTCTGGCTTGGGCTTTCATACTCTGGGTTGATGATAGGGTTCATTGGGCTTTGAGGATTTTCGCAACACCGGGCATTATGCTCGCTGGAGCTATTGTCGCTACCCTCCCTTACTTTTCCGCACCTATCGATATCGGTTACGCTGCTGGTGTGGCTTTTGCTCCGGAAATAATGGCTTTCTTAGGGCTTGCAGTGATTGGTGTGATTATAATAATAAGTCCTACTGGCATGTGCTCTGCGCTTAACTGGTCTTTGCAGAAATGGGAAGCTATACGCTATGAAGGATGGAGTGCTGCTGTTTTTGGATGCTTAGTCCTTATCCGAAACAAGGCTATAAGCATCAAGTATAAACTTTAGCAGTTTATGTTTTTCTGCTAGCTCTTTAGGTATGCTCGTCACTGATTTTATCCTGTGCTTGTAGTCCCCGACGTACATCTTCTGGCCTATCTTATGGTATTGCTTGGTTTCGTCGTCGTACAGGTATGTTTCTATTTCCCCTTTCATGTTTTTCCTTGTCTCGATTTTCAGGTTGTACGGCCGCTCGTAGAAACCTTCCGCCGCTTCGTACCTGAAGTTTTTTCTCAGGTCTTTTATCGGCTCCGACATTAAAACTCCTGCTGCGAAGCTTGCAGCTATTATCGTAGCTAGAACTGTTTTTTTACACCTCATTTTAACACCTCATCTTTTTTTAGAAGAAAGGATTCTTAACCAGTATATATTAGCTCGCACGGATTTTGTGAAGATTTTCCGGATTTTTTCTTAGAATATCTTTTTCTTATCCTCTTTTAAGTATTCTTTGATAGCTTTTCTCGTATAGACATTCATAGGGAGCCTTAACGCTTCTTCAATTTTTACCCATACGTACGCTTGGGCTTCGGAGTTCAGCTTTATCTTTGTCGATCTAGTCTTGCAAGCGAAGTCGAAGAATAAGAAATGCTTCCTCTTCCAGTATGCCTTGTCGAATATGACCTCTTGGAACCCTACTGGTCTGATGTCGAAGACTTTCATCCCTGTCTCTTCTTTTATTTCTCGTTTCAAAGCGCTTATGATAGTTTCGCCGACTTCTACGTGTCCGCCGGGAACGACGTACTTGTTTTTCCACTTATGGGATTTCATCAAGAAGAGTTTTCCTTCAGGGTTGAATATCAACGCTCCGCAGACCGGCTCAGGGTATTGTTGCTTTGTCATAATCCTTTGATGAACTCTTTCAGTATCTGGTAAACGCTGCCCATGCTTTTTATGCTCACCCACTCGTTCTTGCCGTGGTAGTTCGCTCCGACAGGCCCGAAGTCTGCTGCCGGTACTCCTTTTTTGGCGAAGAATCTTATGTCTGACGCGCCTGTCTCTTTTCTGAACCGTGTCTTGCCTATCTTCCTTAATCGTTTCATGTAAATGTCTTTCTCGTCGGTGTCGAGCATCGGCTGCTTCTGGGCTATCTCTATCTTGATGTCTTTTACCTTCTTTATCTTCCTTAGTATCTCTTCTACGTCGTCCTTTTCTGTATACCTGATGTCTATTCCTATCTCTGCCCAGTCTGGCACTTTGTTGTACGCCTGTCCGCCTTTGATCAAGCCCAAATTCATGGTGACTCTCCATTTCTTAGGATTGGGCTTTGGGAACATTTTTTTAATTTCGAAATATTTCTTTATGACCTTGTCTATTGCGTTTTCTCCTTTCCATGGTGTTGAGCCGTGGGCCGCTTTTCCGGTTGTTTTTATTTTTAACCATAAGACTCCTTTTTCTTTTATGTTTATTTTCTGCTCTGAAGGCTCGACTGAAAGGACTATTTTTGGCTTCCAGCCTTGGGTTGATAGGAATCCTATGCCGTCAGCTCCTCCAATCTCCTCATCAGTGGTCAGCATCAGTGCGATGTCTTTTTCTGTCTCTTCTTTCAGGACCTGCATGCCTATGGCTGCTCCGGCTTTCATGTCTGCTGAGCCTCGGCCGTATATCCTTCCGCCCCTTATCTTGGGCTCGTACTGGTCTTGCTCTGCTTCGATCACGTCCAGATGGCCAGTTAGCAAGAGTTTAGGAGTTTTCGTCTTGTTTACAGAGATTATCACGTAAGGCTTGTTTTTGTTTATGCCTTTTGTCACGTGAATGTTTTTCGGGAATTGCTTGGCTACGAATTCTACGCAGCGTTTCAGCTCTTTAGGATTGTCTTTTGTTGTTTGAAACTTTATCAAATCTGATGTAGTGTTGATTATACGTTTTAGCGGTTCCATAACTTCTTAAGGCATTCCTTGGCTTATATACCTTACTAAGCCGCTTTGTATAGCCAAATGGACTAAGAAATTCAGTGTAAGAGCTGTTTGTTCTCTCTTTCTTTAAACTCTTTGATGAGCTTGAGCTTCTTCTTTACTGTTATGCCTAATGGGCTTCTTCCTTGTTCTATCTTGTCTAGACCTTTCAGGTGGTTCTCGAACTCAGGCCTGAACATGGTATGTTTGATCTCATGCTCTGCTTGCATCTGCTCGAGTTTATCAAGCTTATTCTGGAATACTGTCTCTAGGCTTAGGCTCAAACGGTTTAGCGCTTCTAAGTCTTTTCTCATGCTAAGGAGTTGCTCGTTAGTTAAGACTTCGAACTTTATCGCGCTTTGCTCGAGTTCCAGCTTTCTAAGCTTTGTAAGCTCCAATTTCCCAGGTAGTGTTATTTGTTTGGCCATTCTTGACGTTTACAATATCCTATAAGTTTTTAAAACCTTCTTTTTTGAGATGTAATGCCTAAACCTAAAATGATGGTTGATTACTCTGAAGTGGTGATTATAGGAATGTTTATATACTAATCCTTTATTGCTTTTCTCTAATAACCAAATAACAAAAACTTTCACCTTAATGGTGACCCGTAAATCAGCCTTTCCAATTTTTGGACAAGGTATAAAGTCTTAGCACTCAAAAAAAGTATTAAGGCTTTGGAAAAAAGATCGACGGGCAAAAACAAAGGAATTCTTCAACATAGTGAGGATTTTAAAAACCTAAACACCGACGCTGGAAAATCTTAAAATTAGTGAAAAACCCTCGGAAAAGCGTCGTATCAACAATATAACGTTTCTCAGGAACACCTACTTTGTGCACCCTGCTTAAATTCTAGTTCTAAAAAAAAGCAGTTGAAAATATAAAAAAATCTAACAAAAAAAAAGAGAGGAGATGATGTTATGATTAAGGCATTCTTTTGGAGTAAGAAATGGTTCTTATGGGCATGGGGAGGATTCGCATTCCTGCTGCTTTCCCTCTACGCTCAGGTTTACATGTCAGTCCTTTTCAACAAGTGGTACGGTCGGTTCTATGACATGCTTCAAGCGGTTGAGAAGTACTCCCTCAATGACTTTGTGGGCAGCCTGTTCTACTTCACCAAGATCGCGATGATATCCGTAGTCCTTGGCACGTTCACCGGCTGGTTCACCAGGAAGTACTCGCTCGCTTGGAGGGAGGCCATAACATTTGACTACATCCCAAGATGGCGCAATGTCCAGCATGAGATAGAAGGCGCTAGCCAGCGAATCCAAGAAGACGCTTACAGGTGGGCAAGGATTGTTGAGTCTTTAGGGCTTCAGGTAGTCCGGGCGGTAATGACCCTCGTGGCGTTCCTTCCTATCCTCTGGTATCTTGGCAAAGGACTTGCTGTGCCTTTCATCGGCTCAGGCGAAGGCAACCTGGTATGGACAGCTCTGATCATCAGCATAGGCGGTATGGTAATCTCATGGTTTGTTGGGATTAAGCTACCTGGTCTGGAGTACAACAACCAGAAGGTTGAGGCTGCGTTCAGGAAAGAGCTCGTCCTAGGAGAGGATGACAAGCAGAAGTACTGCTCAATACCAACCGTGACCGAGCTGTTCACAGGCATCAAGTTCAACTACAACAAGCTGTTCCTGCACTACGGCTACTTCGACCTCTGGGTCTACGCGTACGACCAGTTCATGGTCATCGTGCCTTACCTCATCGCAGGGCCTGCACTGTTCTCCACAGCTATCACCCTCGGAGTTGTTGTCCAGATTTCTAACGCATTTGGAAAAGTCCATGGTAGCTTCAGCCTTTTCATCCAGAACTGGACTACTGTGACTGAGCTCAGGAGCATCTGGAAGCGGCTTCACGAGTTCCAGAACAACCTGGACAAGTACAACAAGGAAGAAGCAGAAGCTGCGGTTGCGGAGAACATGAGTAGCGAAAAATCAGCTGAATAAGCATTCAAAAGGCGGAGGATTGAGCGATGCGTTTTTCTCAAGCATTCTCTTTTCTTCGCCTTTTTTTCTTCGAGTATATATTGGATAACCAATATTAAGCCCCTATAACAGTCCCTTATTAAGGAACCAGTGATCTATCAGGTTTTCAAGAAGTTGAAATCGTTCTTCATCACGTCTTTATAGACGTTGTCGCCGTATTTGGCGCTGGCTAGTGTCATGGCTGCCACACCGATGCTGTAATGATGGCCTGCATAGGAGGATAACCATCCTCTTACGTTACGTATCGGCAGTTTCTCGAGTGATTTCTTAGGTGTTACATTCTTCTTGCCGCAGGCGTACAGGTAAGCGTCTTTCAGCTCTTGTGCTACCCTTTGAGAGTGCACGAAAACGTACGCTTCGTTATTCGATTCTTGTGCGAATCTTTCCGAAACTATACCTTCTAATCCTCTAGCATGGCCTTCCACTATAGGGTTTCGCGTGGTTACGTCAATGCTTGTGAAGTTGTGCTGCAAGCAGTGGGTGTACTCGTGGGCTACAGCTCCTGCAGCGTTGACAGTGTTCTGAGCGCCTATTCGTATATGGTCATCGTCTGGGTTATATGACGACGTGGCATAGTCTTGCATTGCGAAAACGAATGTTCCTGCTCCGAACCACACGCCTAACATTCCGGATATCATGAGCCCTCTGAACGTTAACCCGCCAATAGATTGTATCAGTCCGGATATTGCGAAAGTGCCTGCTGCCACTCTCAAGCTTCTCTTGAACTGCTCTAATGAAGAGAACATGCTCATGTGTATGTCTATTGTCTTGTTGATTTCTAAGAAGCCTCGGGTTTTCGAGATTGATTTCAAAGAGGTCTGGTATAAGTTTTCTGGAGTTAATGCTTGCCCAAAATCTAGACTTTTTTTCTTAGCCTTCAGCTTTAGGTGTTTTTGTGCGGCTTTGTCCAAAGAATCTTCTAGGATCCCTAGGTTGTTGCCGATATACGCTTCCACATTCTCTTTGTACGTGAGGCTTATCATCTTATCTTTTATATTAAGAATGCAGGTTGGTTTATAATGTTTTTCGTGAAAGGTGTGTATTATGCTTATTTTTTAAGAAATCGTTAATAGTTCAATCTTTGAAGCTTACTTCTCTCAGTATGTCCGGATAGGATTCTTCCAGCCATTTCGTGACTTGCTCGTTTTGGTAGTCTGATTCGAATATTTTTCCGATAGATTCTTTCTTCTTTTCAACGCTTATGCTCGTGAAGTATTCTTTGAACAAGTCCGGTTTCAAAGTTTTGTATAAGAACAGCGTGTTTGTTAGAGGATCTTGTAGTATGATCCTTGTGATGAAGTCTATCGTGTCTACATGGTTTTCTGTAAGCCCAAGTTCCTTCTTTATCTTGTAGCCGCGTTCTGCTAGTAAGCATATCGCTCCTGTCACGTCACCTTTTAGATTCGTGAGTTCTATCAGGTTTTCGATTTCTTTATGATGCTGTGATGATTGTTGCCTGTTGTCGTATCCTAGCACTGTTTTGAGTGTTTTTAGTATTGTGTAGAATTTCTCGTGCTTGTCTTTTTCTAAAAGATTTGTGAAAAGCAGGACATCGTTTGGCGTGATGTATCTTATCAAGGTTTTAGAATTAGTATCCATATATTCGTGTAGCATATAGCCAGCGTCTGCTAGTGAGTCAAGCATAGCGCATGCGTCGCCTCTCATTTTTGAGATGGTTCGTATTCTTTCAAGCTGTTCTTGTGATCCGCCGGTTATTTCTATGTTTGAAAGCATTTGCCCATAGCCGAATCGCTCTTCAAGCTTTTTGATTACTGGGAGTATTTTTTCTGCTTCATCTAAGCTTATTTTTTGAATGTATTGGTCGCATTCTTTCAGTTTCCTTTTTGTTAAGTCTTCTTTGAGGCTTTTCCAGTCTTCTAACTTCTTGGATGATGACTGTTCAAGTTTTTTTACAAGATCTTCTAGTATCGTATCGTGATCCATTTTTTTATTCGCCTATATGGTAGTCTCTTATTTCTTTTTTCTCGAAGTCTATTATCGCGTTTGGTCCTACTGAGTTGTTAACGTGGAATATCAGGCCTTTATCTGTCCAGTCTGAGATCCTTGTAGGGGCGTTTAGCTTAACTAGCTCTTTGTGGTTCTTCCCTTCTCTGTCCATTATCCATATGTTCCCTTTGTAGTTGTATGCTATTATCTCTCCGTCCGGGCTTATGGCTGGGTTTTCACAGCCTTCTTGATCTGTCAGCTTTGTACCGGCTGATGGGGAAGTTCCTGGCGTGAATGATTGTGAAAGCTCGATTTTGTAGATGTCTGACTTCTTGTTTTCTTTGTCCCATTTTTCGTACACTACTAATGTTCCGTCTTGGCTTATTCTTGGGTGGTAGTCTTGTACAGAATCATTGGTCAATCTTTGGAGCCGGTCTCCTCTCTTGAGCATTATCTCCCATCCGAATGTCAGCTCGCTTATCGGTGCCTTGTAGAATGGCATTTTCTCGTACATGCTCTTGTCTTTGTACTTGGCTGCGAACACTTCCAAGCCGTTCTCTGATTTTGAGCTTGAGCTTTTAGCTGAGAATATTCCGTCGTAAGTTGGCATTTCGTATTTTGTTCCTATGACTTTTGTTTTTATGTTAGAAATGCTTGTAGAGCATCCTGCTGTTAGCGCCAGTGCTAATAGCGCTGGTAATGTTTTTTTTATCAAGTTTCTCATTTTGTTCGTCTCCTTACTTATTCTTTGCACAAGGTGGAACTTCAAACTCTTCTGTAGGGGAGTATTTTTCTTCAAAGATGCCATCACAATTGGCATCCCTAATCGCATATCTAGTAAGGTCATTTTCACCTTTGCCTTGTGACCATGCCCAAATACGTTGCCCTACCCGCCATCTACCAATATATCGACCATCATCACTCTTGTGATGCCCCTCTTCGTATGTTGATTCTGCCAGCCCATTGATTATCGGGCTGCTACAGTCTTGCGGGCAATTTAGAGGTGTTTCGCCTTCTTCGCATTTTCCGTTGCCACATTGTGCGGCTTGCGTGTATGAAGGTGTTGAGAAGTATATTCCTGATGCTAAGATTAGTGGTGATAACAGTCCGACTAGCCCTTTTGTGGTTTTACTCTTTCTTAGTTGGTTGAACATTTTTTCCTCCGGTTTATATTAGAATATTAATTGGGTAGTTTGTTTATAAACCTTTCGTTTTATTACTACTTTATGGTGGTTACAATAATTATGACAGAAGCCTTAAAAGCATGTATAACAACACGATTAACACCATGGAAGACTTCAACCAACTGCTGGAAGAGTCGAACAAAACTTTTCTGGAGAACTTCAAGCCAGAAGTATGGTTCGGCAAATGCATCTTCATCAGCTGGTACTGCGACGTAGGAACGTGCCAGTTCTGCTTCAGGTCTACCCAGAAGAGCAGGATAGGTTTCGCACAAAGAGCCAGAAGAAGCGTAGCTTCGATACTTTCAGAAGCGTTAATCGCTAAGAACATGGGCTGGAGGGTAGAGTTCCTGACCGGCGGGTACAGGATTTATCCGTTGCAAGACCTTGTTAACATAGCTAAGCTTGTCTCTCAAGTCTACGGCGAGAAGGTATGGCTCAACTTAGGAGCCTTGAAAGAAGAGGAGCTTGAAAGCTTCAAGCCGTACATCAAAGGTATAGTCAGCTCTATAGAAACGATTAATCCAGAGCTGCATGACAAGATCTGTCCTAACAAGCCGATAAAGCCTTACGAAGAGATGTTCTCATACTCTAAAGACTTAAGGAAGAGCATCACTATAGTAATAGGGCTTGGCGAGAAGAAAGAAGATTTCGAATTATTAGCCGAATTCATTGAGAAGCATAAGCTTGACCGCATAACTTTCTACGCCTTAAAGCCTGTCAAAGGTACTCCTTACACCCACGGCCCGGACTCTAAATATTACGCTTGGTGGATAGCCAAGACTAGGGTTAGGTTTCCGAAGCTGCAGATCATCGCAGGCACGACTTACAAGAGGATTATGTGCGAGGATGATTGTGACACTAAAGATGAAATCAAATTATTAATGCTTGCAGGCGCTAATGCTGTCACCAAGTTCCCGGCTACTAAGAAGTTCGGAAGCATAGCGGCCAAGAAGATAGAAGAAGGCATTGAGAAATCTGGCAGGAAGTTCACAAGCACCTTGACCAAGATGCCCGAAGTAGATTGGGATGCTGAAGTTGACAACCTAATAATAGGTGAAGACGTCAAGGAGAAGCTCAGGCCCGTCTTGAAGGATTATTTGAAGAACATGAGTCATGGCACGGATGATGAGTAGCAGTTAATTATGGGCTTAAGGATTTCTTCTTTTATCTCGGGTATTTTTGTTTTGTATATTACTGTGTCTGGTTTGTTATGAAACACATTTGAAGATACTATCTCTAATGGTGCCAGATGAGCCCATGCGAGCTGTACTTGTTTGTTGCTCAGCTGTGTTGGTATGTACAATTCTTTTATGCCAGCAATCTTTGCCCCACCGTATATCATGTACTTGCTGAGCCCTTTTCCTTGGTAAGGCTTGGCGATTCCTAGCCCACTTGCTGTGAACTTGCCGTTTTCTATCTTGTGCAAGTCGAGGAATCCTATAGGTATATAATCTAAGTTTTCCGCTTCCAGGCATTTTACTAATTGCGGGTCGGTTTTTTCTTTTGGCAGCATCATAAGTATCGGGCAGCCGCCGAGAATCAGCGCGTCTAGCTTCATGAATATCGGTGCAGGCTGGTTGTCGAAGGCGTTGCTGTCCAGCTTCCAGTAGGCGTTTGCTAGTTCTTTATTTGATAATGCGTCCAGCTTAAGTATCTTCTTTCCGAGCACATACTCTTCTTCTATCAACGCATCGTGGTTTTCCGGCATTGCTATGATACCATAACTAATATTGTTAATCAAATCTTCCAGTTCGTTTTTGTTGAGATTTTTCATTTTTGCCCCAAATCTTACTTAACATTAATTAACAGCAGAATATTTAGTCTTGATTGCGTTTTCAGGACTTCAAGGCTAAACTTTGTTCCATTTAGAACAATATACAAATAAAAAAACATATTTGTCCTGTAAAAAACATTTATATACCCCTACCAATTAATAGTATAATATGGTCACAACAGCCGAACTCACAGAAAGATATATCTCAGAACACCCGAGCATCAAAGACTGCCTCAAGAAAGGCGTCTTGAACTACTCTAAACTCGCAAGAGCCATCGCTAAAGATCTAGACATAGAAAAAAAGACAAGCAAAGAAGCGATACTCATAGCAGCCAGGCGCTTCGCCAAGAAGCTCAAAGAAGAGGCTTCAAGAGAAGAAAAGATAAGAGGGATATTAAGGAAAGGCGAGCTTGAGATAAAGAACAAGATCGTGATAATCATAACCGAGAAAATAAGGCATACTGACAAGTTTTTCGAGCTTGAGAAAGATGCCAAGAAAGAGGGATGCACGTTTTATATCATCGAAGGGTCAAAAACCTTCACAATAATCACTTCAAAACAATACTCTGAAAAGATAAAAAAGCTGTTCCATGAAGAAACATTGAAAACAAAAGAAGACCTAGCTATGGTTATCATCAAAAGCCCGCCTGATATCGAAAACTGTTCAGGCGTAGTCTCCTATATATACTCATTATTCTCAGACAATAACGTCAACATCTTAGAGACAATGAGCTGCTGGACCGACACCATCCTGGTCATCGATGAGAAGGACATCTCTAAGACCATGCAGTTCTTGAAGTTCTAACCCGAAAAAGTTGATATTTTCTGTAAAGACCTCAACCGAAAACTATTTTAAGCGCCAATCCAAAGAATTCTCAAAAAAAACTAGGGGGCTTATAAAAAAATGAGCGGAATAACAGGGACACAAGAATTCTTTATAGGATTTATACTTTTGCTGGTGGCGATAACCTCAGGGTTCGTCGTCTACTTAGTAAAATACCTGCTGAAGTGCGATACAGGCACCAAGAAGATGCAGGAAATATCTGGTGCGATAACTGAAGGGGCCAATGCGTTCCTCAAAAGGCAGAACACGACCATAGCGCTTATCGGAGTCATAGTCACTGCGATAATATTCGGGCTGTACTACATGACAGGGCAGTTCGACCTCGGGCTGAAGACCGCCATCGCGTTCGTCCTAGGAGCGTTATGCTCAGGCCTTGCAGGCTACATAGGGATGTGGATTTCCATAAGGGCTAATGTAAGGACTGCCAGCGCTGCCAGGAAAAGCATCAACGAAGCGTTGAAGATCTCTATGTATGGAGGCTCGATATCTGGCTTGGTCATAGTGATGATGAGCCTGGTGGGCATCGTAGGACTATATATAATATACGGCCACAACCCTACTGAGACGCCTTTCATACTCGTAGGCTACGGCTTCGGAGCGTCTTTCGTAGCATTGTTCGCCCAGCTAGGCGGAGGCATATATACAAAAGCAGCTGACCTAGGAGCAGACCTTGTAGGGAAAGTAGAGGCAGGAATACCAGAAGACGACCCAAGGAACCCTGCAGTAATAGCAGACCTTGTAGGGGATAACGTCGGGGACTGCGCAGGAAGAGGCGCTGACCTTTTCGAAAGCACAGCTGCCGAGAACATAGGAGCGATGATACTAGGAGTAGCGATAACCTTAGTCACTAACAACATCGCATGGGTATTGTTCCCGCTGGTCATGAGAGCAGTAGGGCTCTTAGCCACAATCATAGGCATAATGTTTGTGAAGATGAAGAACGAAGATGAGGACCCTATGAAAGCGCTTGACAGGGGATACTTGATCACCGACGCTGTAGGCGCTGTAGCATTCTTTTTCATAACTCGGATGTTCTTAGGCGAGCACTGGTTCTGGTTCTTCATCGCAGGAATCATAGGAATAATAACCAACATATTGCTGGTTAAGATAACGCAGTACTATACTACGCACCTGTACAGGCCGGTCAAGACTATCGCGAAGTCTTCTGTGAGCGGAGCAGCAACAAACATAATCTCCGGGCTTGCAGTAGCTTTCGAGTCGACACTTGCGCCTATACTGTCGATAACTGCTGCGCTGATACTGGCATTTATCTGCGGAGTCAAAGGAACTCCAGCAGGCATGAACCCTATAATCTTCGGATTATATGCGACTGCTATCGCGACTATGGGCAAGCTGATCTGCGCCGCCTACATCCTGGCTATGGACACCTTAGGCCCTATCGTGGATAACGCAGGAGGCATTGTTGAGATGAGCGGAGAGACTCATCATGTGAGGAAGAAGACAGACAAGCTTGACAGCCTTGGCAACACGACCAAAGCATTGACTAAGGGTTATGCGATAGGGACAGCAGTTTTAGCCACGTTCCTCTTGACCGCAGCTTATATGGAGAACGTCGCGAAGCTCACCGGAAAAGCGTTCGACGCTATCAATATTGCCAATGTCAACGTCTTCGGAGGAGCCATGCTTGGAGGGGTGCTGATATTCCTCTTCAGCGGATTGACGCTTATGGCTGTGAGCAAGGCCGCGCAGTACATAATAGAAGAAGTCAGAAGGCAGTTCAAGGACAAGGCCATACTCTCAGGGAAGAAAAAGCCGGACTATGCCAGATGCGTTGACATAACGACTAAAGGCTCGTTGAAGCAGATGATACTACCAGGAGTCGTAGTGATAGTATTCCCTATACTCACAGGCATGGTCCTAAAGGCAGAGGCTATGGGGGCGTTCCTGATGGTGGCGACTATCGTAGGGGTATTAGTGGCTACGCTTATGAACAACGGCGGCGGAGCATGGGACAACGCTAAGAAGTACATAGAATCCGGAGAGCACGGAGGAAAAGGCACAGGAGCCCACGCAGCAGCTATAATAGGCGACACTATCGGAGACCCGTTCAAAGACACGGTAGGGCCTAGCCTGCACGTCGTCATAAAACTGCTGACCACAATCACTCTTGTGTTGGCACCGCTGTTCATCTAGAGCGGCGTTTTCTTTTTTTCTTATTTTTTTAGGTTAAAGTTAGGATTTCTAGAATTATATAGCGCTATATAACTTATATCGCAAAGGGTTATATAAAACATCCGACAATGTAAGTAGTAATTCCGAAAGTTGGAAAGAACTTACGGAACAACACAAAAAAAATTCGACAGGGGCTGAAAAGCGCGTAAGACCGAAACGGCAGCGCCCACCCACCCCTTTCAAACTCTGAAAAAACAACCGCTAACCAACCTAGCGAGAGCCATAAACAGGAGGCAAACAAGATGCAAGAACTCACCGAAGAAATCATCGTTAAAAAACTAAGAGAAGACCTGGAGAAGAAACTCAAAGAAGAGATAGAAGAAAAGCTCCATCTTCAAGAATTAGAGCAAAAAGTCCTGGAAGAAGACACGCAAGAAGAGATAGAAGAAGACACAGAAGAAAAAGAACAAACCTTCCACGGATACGACACCATAACTGAGAACTTCTACACGCAAGAACGAGGCATCTACCAAGCAACACAGCAGTACGAAGATCATAGTAACCAAACAAGTTACGAAAGCAAACCATAAGGAGGAAAAGAAAATGAGAACATTAACAGAAAGAATATACGAAACAAAAATAGGTGAAGGGCTTTACAGGATGTCCAGCCCTAGCGAGATAAGACTCCCAGTAGGGCTACCAGGCATCGGGATAGAAGGGAGTATAAACTGCCCGGGACCAGAAATGCCTTTCGAAAGAGCGCCATTAGAAGTCATGCTGGGCTACCAAGCGCCGCAAAGCTTATTCGTAATGTACAGCTTTGGGATAAACGACAAACCGGTAACAATAGGCAACTGGTTCCCACCTTTAGCAGGAGCGACAATAGGGCCTTATGAAAGTCCTAACCCATTCAATTTTTCGAAGAATACTGCATACGCCCCATTGGGATTTGATAAACAGTATAATATAGGTGTAAGCCATCATTCCACAGGGTTAGGCAAGATTAAAGTGTTTGATAATAGCACAGGCATAGAATACGGCGTGCCCATCTGTGATATAAGCAGGCCTATGAACGAGTGGAGGATAGACAAGAATTATTAAACAATAAAATTTTTATTTTTTTATTTTAAAAATTGGAGGCAACAAGAATGAAAGAAACGCAAACACCAATGATGGACAAGAAAGGACTAACAGATAGTATCAAAAAGTTAGTGCTAGAGGAGAAAAAGTTAGACAGAAAAGTACTAAAAGGCTTAGGACGAGGTAAATGGGATCTCATACGAGTAGATATCCACCCAAAAAGAGTAAGAATATATTCTTCTGATGGAGAAAATTTACTAATCAAAGTAATCAAACAGATCATACCTGAAGAAAGAATAAGCCTTGCCATTACCTCTTTAATGCACTCCGGAAGCAAGATTAGCCGGCTTGAAGGATGGATAATAAAACAACTGATTGAAAAAGGAGCTAATATAAGAATCAGCTTATTAGAAGATGGGTCATCAATAAACTCAAGGTTAGAATCATCCGGACCTAAAGAAGAAGTCGTAGAAACTTTAAGCTTGTTCTTAGGATTACACAAATCATCAAGCCCTTACAATGAAAAAACAGAAATAATTCTCACCTTTGGGAATTATATTATCTTCAGAATAGAAAACAAAAAATCCGAAATACAATTTGATATCAAAGATGAGAAGATACTAGAAACATTAAACATGATATTAGTATCAAACAATAAGAGTGTTCCATGCTCATACCAGTTTTCCGTAATAATAAACAAGATAACTGGAAAGTGGGAGACTGGAAAGCGCGAAGGGTACCTAATCCAAGAGCTAAAAGATGTAACAGGAAAAAGACGGAGGAAGTTTAAGCTTTAAAAAAATGTTAAGCCATTACATACAAAAGGCTGAAGAAGTCTTAGAGACCAAATTCGGGATAAAGCCCGAGCGTAGCAAGATTTACTGCCATGAAAACTGGGAGTCTTTCGCAAGAGCGAACGGGTTAAGCGTCTACGGGGAAAGCGTTTTTTTTCCAAAAGACCTGAGCGCTCATCTTCCAGAAGGGAACCTGGACAAGATCCTGCCTTTAGTGTATCATGAGCTAGAAGGCCACGGGAATTATTGCGAGCACACCATACAGGGCAGGAAGCTGGTCGAAGATGAGAAGACGTTCTCACAGCTAGAAGGCGACGTCAAGGTTAAATTCGCTTATGAATGTTCAGCCTACTTCCAAATGATCAAGCCTTACTTCGAAGGGTTCGCGATGTGGATGGAAGAGTTCCTGCTAAAAAGTGTAGGCAGAGAGGACTTATGGCTCGGAAGAAAAGAAAAATCCAAGCGCATGCCCATAGACTGCCAGCATTCCTACTTCGACGCTTACTCAATGCTAAAAAAGTTCGAAGAGGAAAAAGGGACTTATGAGCTATGGTACTCCATCGGATTTCCAAAAAGGTTTGACAAGAAAACCCTAACAAGCATCGCCAAGGAGAAGCTTGCAGAAAGGTTCAACAGCCTAGAGTTTTTGATACTCGGCGGGTCAAAAAAGCCGTACAGTGATATAGACTTATGCGCGATACTGAAAGACGGGGCTAAAACTGATGAGTATAACCATTCACGAGTCATAGACCTCGTCCAGTATAACCTGTCCGATTTCGAGAAGCATATTGAACATTTTGAGGTTTTTGCAACCGAACCTATACTGTCGGGAGAGCTAGTAACAGGAGACGAGAAGAAGTTCAAATCGTTAAAAAAGCGAGTTGAAAACAAGTCACCTGATCCAAGCGTGTGTAAGAACCTTTCAAGGAAGGGCATCAGGCTCCTCGAAAACTCAAAGAAGTACTTCGAATTCGGAGATTTCGCTAACTCAATCGTAAGCCTGGCTTACGCTTTAAGCTATGAGACTTTTGCAAAAGCCTACCTTTCCGGAAGCAAGGTCATGACTTACAAGGAAGTTTTAGAGTTGAGGAAAAACCATCTGCTTAACGACGTTTACAACTACCAGAAAGACTTAGAGCATGGAAGGATAAGCTTTGACAAAGGTATACTCTTAGGTTATATAAACCAAGTTTCAGGAGGTATTGCAAAATGAAAAAAACAGATTTGTTAATAATCTCTAGCCTGCGACAGAACGCTAGGGAGAAGCTTACAGAGATGTCCAAAAGGACCAGGATACCAGTGTCGACGATATTTGACAGGATCAAGCTGCATGAAAACGGCTTGATAAAGAAGCATACCGCTTTGATAGACTTCAGCAAGCTAGGCTACAACACCAGGGCGAACATAATACTGAAAGTCGGAAAAGGCGACAGGGAAGGAGTCAAAGACTTCCTGATGAAGCACGGGAGCATAAACTCCGCCTTCAAGATAAACAACGGCTATGACTTCCTAATAGAAGCAGTGTTCACGAACATCAAAGAAGTGGAAGACTTCCTAGAGGTTTTAGACGAGAAGTTCGGAGTTAAGTCTAAGCAGGTGTTTTACATAATAGATGACTTGAAGAAGGAAGAGTTTTTAAGCAACCCTGCTATCCTGTCTTTTGGGAGCTGAACATGCCACTTATCAAAGCTTTATTATCCGATGCAGGCAGCGTGATACTCAAGGAAGCGGCCACATTCATAGACTCAGAACTGAAGAGCCTAACAAATCTTGACATGGGCAGGGTGATAGAAACGAAGCAGAAGTATTGGATGCTAACAAAAACAGGAAGGATTACGGATAAAGAGATGTGGCTAGGCTCTAAGATAGAAGGTTACGAGCAAGGAGTCTTCAAGGAGTTAGGCATACCTGCGAAGCATTACAAGCCTTTCATAGAAAAGATAAGAGAAGTCCAAGTGCCTAATGAAGGCGCAATCGAGTTTTTAGAGTTCATAAAAGAGAATAATATCCCCGCGTATCTGCTATCCAACAGCTCTTACGAACTTGTAGAAAAGCCGTATAAGAAATTCGGGTTCAGCAATTACTTTGTTAAAGAGTTTTTTTCACACAAGATAGGGGCCGCTAAGCCAGATAAGAGGTTTTTCACCACAGCAATCAAAAGCATAGGCGTTCACCCTTCAGAGATACTCTTCATAGACGACAAAGAGAGCAACATACGTGCTGCACAAGAACTAGGCATGCAAACAGTACTGTTTGAGTCTCCGGAATGTTTTAATAAAGTCAAACTTATATTAAAAATACAATAAAATATGACATGAAAAAGACAATCTTATTCCTGACAGGCAACAAGGAGAAGATAATAGCTGCTAGGCTAGCTCTTGAAGGCACAGGGTTTGATTTAACTGCTAAGAAGGTTGACATTCCTGAGATCCAGGCGGATGATGTCTGTGAAGTGGCTAAGGCTTTCGCGAAGTCAGCATCGGATATTTTGAAAAAAGCTGTTGTTAAGATAGACACAGGCCTTTTCATCGAGGCGCTTAACGGCTTCCCAGGGGTTTATTCGGCTTATGTTGAGAAGCGCTTGAAAGCAAAAGACATACTCGGGCTCATGGAAGGCGTGAAGAATCGGAAGGCTTACTACAAAGATGCTTTAGCGTATTGCGAGTATGGGAAAGAGCCCGTGGTTTTCGAGGCTTACACTTACGGAAGTATTTCTGAGAAAGAAGACGGGAAGTTCGGAATCGGATTTGACACGATATTCATAGTCGACGGCGACCCTAAGACAATGGCGAATTATGATGATGAAGAAAGGATTCAAAAGTTCGATACAGAAGTGTGGAAGAAGCTTGTCGAATACTTAAAAAGTGACATGAGGAAAAAATGAAAGCACTTGAAAAGAAAGCAGTTAAAGAGCTTATCGAGTTTTATGGACTGTATATTAAAAGCGGTGATATTCAGGTTGTTAAAAAGTTGGCTGAAAGGCTTCATTTAGAATACATACCATGTCCTACTCTTTTAAGCGACAGTGTCAATTCTGCTGTATGACCTTTGATAGACATATATGTAAATACGGGTATTAAGCCAATTTCTAAAGAACGAGCTAAAGAGATTCTTAAAAGTCTACGATATTTAAAAGTGACGTTTAGTTGACTTTATCTTGGTTTGGTATGTATTAAGCTTTGACGTGGGTTATTGATGGGCTTATATGTGTAATTGGGAATATATTTTGGATTACCTAAATAATCTTATTCTAGTGAATGCTTATTATTAGTGGATTGGGAGGGGAGG
>VGLX01000003.1 GCA_016866645.1 Candidatus Woesearchaeota archaeon
TTGGATGGTGTGGAGTTCGGCTTCCAACAAGCAGGGCTGAAAAGCACTACCGAGCCTTTCTCCATGGGAAGGCTTCACTCAGGCAGCACCTACTATTACACTTCTGCAAAAGTCGATGAAGCAGCAGTATGGAACAAAGCCTTAAGCGCTACTGAGATACAAGCGTCTTATGCGGCTTAGCGCCTCCAAGCTGCTCTGACGGAACACTTTACAATACGTGTTCAATAACAAAACCAAAATACTGTAGTGACGGAACTTTAATAAATAATTGTAATAGTTGCGGATGTACTGGGGGAACATGCGTGGGGGATGGTACATGTGTATTGCAGAACGATGTATCAATGACTAATAGCGGTAAACTATGGGATAATGGAGTTAATAGTTTTATACTTGCCCAGAGTTTTACATCCGTGAATAAAGAAATCTCAGCAATAGATTTATACTGGGCATGTTCAAATATGGGTAACCCATTCTGTGTATATATCACAAAAAATAGTCCTTCTAATACCCCTGATATGTCATCTAAAGTAATAGAAAAATGCTATAAAACTCTTTGTAATACCCGACCTTTTCGCTGGGTTAAAGATGATCTCCCAGATGCAAATAATCTTATTATTGGTAATACTTATTGGATAGTTGTATACGATTCCAATAGCGGTTATGATCCTCTTACTTGTGGTGGTAGAGGTTGGGTTTGTTATAATGAAGATGTAGGTTGGAATTCAAATAATCAATATGCATACGGAAAACTGGTAGTAAGCACAGACGGCATGAGGACATGGACAGACATAACAAATTCAGACTTACTTTTTAGACTTTACTCAAGTATATGATAATTTGACAGGAAGAATAAAGTTTAAGTCTAAAGATGTTCTGTATCGCTGAACTTTAACATCTCAGCTTTGCCATCCTCAACTTGTATAGAGGTTATGCTCGCATTGTTAGGGACTAGTTTCCTGAACGTTTCTGCGTCTTCCGGATGGTTGAACAGGTGCATCAGGATATGCGCAATCACCCCGCCATGCGTTACGATAAGGACAGTCTCCCCTTTATAGTCTTTAGTGAGTTGTTCGTAAACGCTTAATACCCTTTTCTTTACTTCTTGATGAGTTTCTCCTGTTTCGAAGTCTGTTGTTGTGAATCCAGAGTTCTTCTGCGAGGTGTATTTCATTATGTTATCAGTAGTCAGCCCTTCTAAGACGCCCAAGTTCCGCTCTCTCAGCTCTTCAACATAATAAGTAGGGATGTATTTCTTGTCTAATAAGGGTTTCAACGTGTTCTTGGCTCGGTGCAGGTCTGAGCAGTAAGCGACATCTATCTTCTCTTTTGATAACCTTCTAGCCAGTTTCTTGGCTTGTAGCTTTCCTTCGCTGCTTAGGGCCCCTTGTGTGTGGCCTTGCCAGACTTTCCTCTTGTTCTGCTCTGTCTGTCCGTGCCTTACGAGTAAAAGTTTCATTCTTTCAAGACTTTTATCAGTTCTT
Source organism: Candidatus Woesearchaeota archaeon (assembly GCA_016866645.1). GTDB lineage: Archaea > Nanobdellota > Nanobdellia > SCGC-AAA011-G17 > VGLX01 > VGLX01. Next base: position 1,482 of record VGLX01000003.1, read on the forward strand.
TTTCGCTTTCCAGCTCTAAAAACTCTTCTTTTGCAATGACTGGAATGTCTGCTTTTGGTTTTCTCTTATCAAAAACTATTAGGCTTTCTGCGTCAAGTATTCTTGATAATGAGGTTATGTCCTTATTAAACTTGTCCCCTAGAGTTGTGAGTATGAGCTCTTTCTCTTTCTTGGCTATGATGTCAAACACGTTTCTCTTTGCTTCCACTGTCTTGAACCCGAACTGGTAATACTTCTTGCCGACTTCGGACATGCAGGAGTAAACGATTTTGTCCATCTCTGAGAATATGTCTATCTGCCTGAACACGTCTGTGCCGAATAAATCGTAAAGCCTGAAAGCTTTCTGCAATGCTATGTCTGAAGTTTGTGCCTCATACTGGGTTATCATCTTTTTTGTTACGCCTAACTTTCTTGACAGGCCGCTTAGTGACATCCCATCTTCTTCCCTTCTTTTTCTCAGCTTTTTTCCGTCTAGGCTTGCTGTCAACCCTGCTTTGCCTGACCTTACGAATGGCAGCTCATGCGTCAAAGCCTTCCTGAAAGTCTGGAGGTTTATCGTGAATACTCCCTGCCTCGCGTATACTACATTGTCCTTCAAGGCTTGGCCTGATTTCTCTGTTATTATTATTGGTGTAGCATCCACACAGCTAGAAATCTTTTTCATCTCCTCAACAGACGCTGAACTTAAAGAGTTAGAGTCAGCTATTATTTTTAGCAATATTATCTTGTCTTCTTTCCTTGCTAGCAAGTCGAAGCATCCTTTGAGGCTTTTTACAGTGAAACCGCTCCTTAACAGCGTGATGCTCGTCTCTTCTAATAAGGTTTGTTTCATCTTAGCCTTCTCCCTTGCGAGTATATCCTCCCTCTCCATTCTGGGACTACTGATTTTATTTCTCCGTAAGCGATTATCTCTCCTCCTTCCATGAAGTCTCCTGTGTCTTCTCCTGCTCCGCCGGTTATCACTATCCTTCCTAGCTTCATCCCGTTACCTGTCCTGTTTCCAGTATCTCCTTCTACTAGTAAGGTTCCCCCTTGGAGGGAGTGTCCTGTGAGGGATCCTAAATCTCCTTCTACAGCGACTGTTCCCTTCTCTTGATACGCCCCTATCCCGTAAAGCCCGACTTCAAGTTTTAATGTTATCAAACTATTTTCTGTTATTATCTTATTTACTAATGCTGAAATGTAAAATCCTAAGTACACATCTTTGCAGTTTTCTGGTGTAATCATTTTGCTTAGCGATTCTAGGTCATCTTTTGTGAAATATGGCATCTTGTCTGCTATTTTTTCACCTAACTCGTATATATCATCTATGCAAGGATGCATTGTGCTCCTTTGTCTTATGAAAATGTTACAGCTTCTTAGTAATGTAGCAACTGTTTCTTTGTCGGAATTATCTTCTGCTCTTGTTTCTAAAAGCATGCTTCCTATCATTTCTTCAAGATCCTTGTCAGGTATGAACGTGGGAGGTATCTTCATTTTCTTGGCCAGACCCTGTTATGCTTATTGAACACTCTTGCCCTGCAGGTTTCAGCTATTTGCTTTATGTTCCCGTAGACTACTATCTCCCCTCTTTTCGAGAATATCCCCAATCTGTTCCCAGCGTCTCCGTGTATTACTATCCTTCCGCCTTCCATGCCATTCCCGGCATCAGTCCCTGTGCTCTGGTTCATGATGATCTCTCCGCCCTCCATGCAATGGCCCAGGGCAAAACATACGTAACCGTCTAAGGACAGTGTTCCGGCTTTTAAGTATGCTCCCAGTCCTGCGAGCTCTTCATAGAACTTCAGGTCCATAATGTCTTTCTCGGTTATTACCTTGTTTATCAATGCTGAGAAGTAGAAACCTGAAAACCTGTCTTCTTTGCCATAAGGCTCTACTCTTCGAATCGCTTCTTCTATATCCTCTTTTGTGAACTCGAAGTCTTCAATTAGTCTTTCGCCTATCCTGTACAAGCTGTCAAGGTGGCTTACGCCTACTTGCTTGTCAAGGAACGCCTTGCGCCTCTTTAATATCATTATCACAGTGTTTTCATCATAGCCTCTCAGTTTAGGCTTTTCTGAAAGTAACTTTTCTAGATATGTATCAAGGTTTTTGTCAGGTGTAAAAATTTTTGGTATTTTCATCTTAGTAAAATGCTGCTTTTCTCATAGTATCCTCTTCTTTATTGTTAAGCCAGTTTAGCATCTCCTCATTGATAGTTTCGCAGTTAAAAAGCTGTTCTATCAGCCTTCTCCTTTCTTGATAATCAACTATGTGGGTTAAGTATTCTATTGCGCCTTTCGGGTTTATCCTCTGGACCTCATTGAAGTCGAAGCCGTAGTTCTTCTTGTGGATTATCTGCTCTTTAAGCTCTTTAGGTATGCTGCATATCGCTGTTACCTGGATCCCTTTCTTGTCATGCCTGAGCCATTCATCATTCAGGCCGATTATCACATCGCTGTAGCTATAGTACACGTCGTCTTTGTGGAAGCACATCGAGGTCAGCGTCTCTCTGATGCCTTTGATCTTTTTACCTTTAAGCACGTCAAATATCACCCCTTCAAAATAGAGGTATTTGTTATGTTTATAGTCCACGCCGAATAAGCGATTATTACCCGAGCATAAGTAAGTTACGTATTTCTTTTTGTTGATCACCTTTTTATTGCCCACATCATCTCGAAGAGTGTCATATACCCCTTGGTAATATCCTCCGTCGTATAGTGTTCCTTCATGGCTGCACAGTGTTGTGACCTTACCGAATCTTACCGCAACCAGCTTGAAAGGTGATACTTCGTAAATGCCCCCGTTAGAATCCCCCCTGTAAAGCTTCCCGTTATGTGAGCATAAGGAATGGACCGGGTTGTTTTTTCTTTCCATCACGTCTTTGCCTGTTATCGTGTCTATCACAAACCCTAAGTCCTCTCTGTATTTGTATCCACCATCATATAACCAGTTATTATGAGTGCATAATGAAGTTACTGTATGCCACCTGTCGCCTAAGAACACATCGTTTTCACGACCGTCCACGTATAAGAATATCTTTGACAGGTTAACATCGTAGCTTACTGCGTAGACTAATCCTTCCTCTGAGCTTTTAGTCTTTACTCTTGCTTCCAACAGTTTATGCCTAAACAAGTCCCTTAGTTTCATTTTTTCCTGCAGATGATGAAATAATGGTCCTTATGGTACGGATCTAAGTCCGTTATGCTTACTATCCTCAGCCCCTTTTCAAGCTCTTTTTTTACTGTTTCTAGAACCTCTTCTTTGCCCTTAACCGAGTCTATGCTTTTTGTCTTTAGGGCGATAATAGCGAATCCGCCTCTTTTTAAAAACCTTGCTATGTTCTTCAAGAATATGTCAACCTGGCTCTTCTGCGTGATGTCTTGATATATCATGTCCACTTCAGTTATCTTGTCCGAATATTCTTCTGGCTTGTTGGCATCGAATAGTAAAGGGCACATGTTCTCATGCTTCTCGCAGACCTCTACCAGCTTCCTAACAACATCTGGCGCTACGTCTAGGCAGAACACGAAACCTTCCTCGCCCACTAGCTCGGCTATTATTTCAGGGGTTACTCCGTGGGATGCGCCCAGGTAGAGCACTACGTCTCCCTTGCTTAATGGGATTATAGTCCCCTTCTTCATGGCAGCTATTAGTTTGGATATCATTAAGAAAAACCGATTTTAAGGGGGTATAAAAACCTGCTGTTAACCATTACTTGCTCTAAAATAATCCTTCTTCGCAGCTATAGAAATCTTTGCGGACAGCTTTCTTGCTGCTTTCCCTTTATTTTCCGCCTCTTGGACTGACGGGTGATTGAATATTATGCCATGCTTCGGTGGCTTAGTCTTTTCTTTCAGATGCCTGAACAGAGCAGCCTCTGCACCCAAGACCTGTATCTTTGATGACGTCATGAAAGCAAGTTTTTGCAGGCTCTTCGCCGTGATTATGAGTTCAGTGGCTAATTCTTCACCTATCAATGTTGTAAGATTCGGAGCTAATCGTCTTGCTAGCTCTTTATAAGAGTGGTCTTTAGTTTTGTATTTCTGGATTAAGATATTATCGTCACTAGGCTGTTTTAGCTTTTGTTTCGTTTCTTCTAGGTTAAGAATCCTTAATCGTTTGAGTGTCTCGTTCATCGTTCGTAACGTTTAAGGATCTCTGTGGAGAATTCTACGCTCAGCTCTATCCCGTAGTCTTCTATCGCTGCCGCTACTCTTGATTTTTGGGCTGCGTGTTCTATAACTAGCCCTTTGCTGCCTTCTAGAATGTATAGCCCTTTTGTGAAAAATCTTGCTATTGTGTTGTACCGCGTATCTGTTACCTGCCAGCTGCCATGCAGGCTTGTTTCTTTTCTTAGCTCATGATATGACAATATCACATTCCTGCACAGGCCTATGTCCGTGCTCCTTGGCACGATGACACATGAGAACTTGTTGCTGAGGTTTGAGTGGTAGTCTAATACTACTGAGGGGTTGATATTTTCATAAAGCCGGATTATCGCTCTTGTCTCTTTAGCCTGTTTCAATATTGAATCCCTGTTCAGGTCAATCATTCGCGCATTCTCGCGAGTATTCATCTCTTTGCCGTCAGGATTCGCTACCGGTATTGACACTATTTCCCATCGGTTTAGTAAACTTTGTCTTAAAGCATTCTCAAGAGTAGACAGGTTAGCCTGCAGAGTTTCTGGCTCGTTACCGTGGAGATAAGATATCAGCAATGCTTTTTTTCTAAGGCCTCTGCCCTTTTTTAAAAATAAGGCGGTTATTTCACGGTCTAGTTCGCTTGATCCTATGATTCTTTCCTTACAGCAATTCTTGTTCTGTTTTATGAAGTCTTCTAAAGGTTTCATTGTTCTTTGTAGGTTATCATCTTTTTTATTTCAAAAATTATGAATCCTGAAAGCGCTAATGGGATGACCGCTGCCCAGTCCAACAATCCCAGCGGCACGAGCTTAAAAGCCCTGCTTAGCAAAGGAATGTACACTATTATTAGCTGCATAGCCACTGATGTTAATACTGCTCTCACCAGCCACTTGTTTGAGAATAATCCTACTTTGTATAACGGCAGTTTTTCCGACCTTATAGTGAATACGAATCCTAGTTCGAAAAAGATGAGCGTCATCAATGCCATCGTCCTCCCTTTATTCAAGTCGGTGCAATCCCATCCTCCGCATCCTATGAAAAAAGCCACCAGTGTCGCGATAGTCGCGATCAAGCTCGCTATTACTAGGAAAGTGTACGAGCCTTGGAGTATCGTGTCTTTAGGGTTTCTAGGTTTTCGTTCCATTATCTTCCCGTCTGGAGGGTCTACTCCTAAAGCCAGTGCAGGCAAGCTGTCTGTTAACAGGTTGACCCATAATATCTGTATTGGTAACAGAGGCAAAGGTATTCCTGCGATTATTGAAAGTGTTATCACTCCAACCTCACCGAAATTCGTTGACAGGAGGAATTTGACAAATTTTTTGATATTGTCATATATCGCTCTACCTTCCCTTACAGCGGCGACTATGCTTACGAAGTTATCATCAGTTAGCACCATGTCTGCGGATTCTCTTGCTATGTCTGTGCCTTTTATAGCCATGGCCACTCCGACGTCAGCGCCTTTCAAGGCTGGGGCGTCGTTGACTCCGTCGCCCGTCATGGCGACGACTTCGCCGTTAGCTTGCAAAGCTTTCAATATCCTAACCTTATGTGAGGGGTCTACTCTTGCAAAGATGTTAACTTCTTTGACTACTTTTCTGAGATCTTCATCGCTTGCCTTCTCCAGTTCTGTACCTTCCATCATCCTTCCGTTAATCCCTATCTTCTCGCCTATTGCTTTAGCGGTTACTGCATTGTCCCCGGTTATCATGATAACTTTTATGCCCGCTTTCTCGCATACCCTCATGGCTTCTGCCACTTCTTCGCGAGGGGGGTCTATCATGCCTGCCAAGCCTGTAAGAACGGTCTTCTTGTCTTTCTCATAAGCCATGGCCAATACCCTCAGCGCTTTAGAGCCCATCTCGTAATTCTTGTTCAGAATAAGCTTCCGGTCATTGTCTGTTAGCTTCTTCACAGTGTCTCTAGATTGTATGTGCGTGCAAAGCTCTAAGATTTTTTCAGGAGCACCTTTGATATAGTTTACTCCTTTGTGCTTGGTGACCATATATTTCTTGACAGAATCAAAAGGGATTTCTCCAGTCTTCTCTTCTCTTTCTATGCCTGCTTTCTTAGCAGCCACTACTAATGCTATTTCTGTAGGGTCTCCGAACGTCAGAGTGGCGTTGTTGCAGGAAGCGGCAGCCCTTAAAAGCAGGTCTATCCGTTCTGCAGTTATTTTCTTGTTATTGATTAGGAATTCTCCTTTTATGTTGTAGCCTTCACCTGTAACAGTGATAGTCTCGTTGTTCGCGAATATTTCAGTAACTGTCATCTCATTTTTAGTCATAGTGCCTGTCTTGTCAGAGCAGATTACTGTTACTGCGCCTAGTGTCTCTACTGCTTTTAGTTCCCTTATCAAAGCGTTCCTCTTAAGCATCTTCTGAACCCCAATAGCCAATGCTATTGTCACCACTGCTGGAAGGCCTTCGGGAACTGCTGAAACTGCTAGGCTTATAGCCATGAGAAGCATCTGTATCTTGTCTAATCCTCTTAAAAATCCTATGGTTAGCACTACCGCGCAAACCATGAGCACTATTATCCCAAGTTTTTCCCCTAATGATTTCAATCTTTTCTGCAACGGTGTCTGCACTTCCCCTATGGTCTGCACCAGTTCAGCTATTTTTCCTAGCTCTGTGCTCATCCCTGTGCTAACAACTACTGCGTCTGCTCGGCCGTTGGTGAGAACAGTTCCTGAGAACAGCATGTTCTTCCTGTCAGCTAAAGCGACTTCTTTGCCTATCGCCGGGATATCTTTCTTAACAGGCACTGACTCTCCTGTAAGCATTGACTCGTTCACGTGAACTTCTGCAAGGTCGAGTATCCTAGCGTCAGCAGGAACTTTGTCGCCTGCTTCGACAGTTATTATATCCCCTGGGACTACTAAGCTAGCGTCTATAAGTTGTGCTGTTCCGTTACGGATGACTTTGGCTTTTGGGGTGCTCATCTTTTTTAGAAGTTCTATCGCTTTTTCTGCCTTGTACTCTTGAGAGAAGCCTATTACTGCGTTAAGTATCAGAATAGCAGTTATGACTGCTGCGTCAAGCATTTCATTTACTGTTAAAGATATTATTATCGCTGCAAGCAGTATCATTATAACCGGGTCTTTGAACTGTTTCAAGAAAATCTTAACAGGATGCACACTTTCTTTCTTTTTTAATTGGTTAAGCCCGTACTGTTGAAGTCTCTTTTCAGCTTCCTCATGGGTTAGACCTTTAATATTCGTGTTGAGGCTTTCTAGAGCCTCTTTGCTGGTTTGTTTGTAATAGTCGACCATTATACTTTTTAATAAGCTGATAGTTTATAAAATTATGCTATCAAAACTAAAAGTTTTTATACACCTTATTCATTAATGAATAATCTCAAAACAAAGGAGCAAAACAATGGCATGGCCATTCTCACTCGAGATAAAAGTAAGGTTTAGGGACTTGGACGCGATGGGCCACGTAAATAACGCGGTGTACTTCACATACTTAGAACAGGCAAGGACTGACTATTACATGAAACTAGCAGAGAAGAGCAAAATATCCGACCTGGGGTTCATAGTCGCTTCAGCAAAATGCGATTACAAAAGCGCAGCATCCATAGAAGACAGTATAGTAGTCTACGTCAAGCCGGCTAAGATAGGCAAGACGAGTTGGGCGTTCCGGTATGAGATGCGAGACCAAAAGACAGACAGGCTAGTCGCAGAAGCAGAGACGATACAAGTTGCTTATAATTACAAGCGTAAGAAGAAAAAGAGGATGAGCCATGAGCTTAAGCAAAGATTACTAGAAGATATAGCATTATCAGAAAAAAAGGAAGCGTGATGAAAACCATGAGAAAAAACATACACCTGTTAAAAGATAACACCCAGTTAAAAGCATTATACACCATGATTCGGGATAAGGAGACTAAACGAGATGACTTCGTCTTCTTCTCAGAAAGGATAATAAGACTGTTAGTAGAGTACGCTCTGAGCTTATTACCTGTCGTCCCTAAGACTGTCAAGACACCAGCCGGCGCTACGTACAAAGGTGTAGTCTTCAAAGGCGGAGTCTGCGCAGTATCTGTTGTTAGGGCCGGAGAGGCTATGGAGAAAGTCGTCAGGGACGTCTGCCCCAACATACGCTTAGGAAAAATATTAATCCAAAGGGATGAGCACACGGCAGAGCCCAAGCTGTTCTACGCCAAGCTCCCCCAAGATATCAGCAAAAGGTACGTATTATTGATAGACCCTATGATGGCAACAGGCGGATCGCTGTGCATGGCCATAGACACGCTGAAAAAGCACGGCGTCAAAGATGACAAGATAATCTTCATCAACTTGATAACCTGCCCGCAAGGGATAAACAAGGTAGCCAAGAGGTTCCCTAAAGTCCACATCGTCACAGGAGCGATAGACAAGACACTCAACTCAAAAGCGTTCATCATGCCCGGGCTTGGGGATTTCGGCGACAGGTACTTCGGGACTAACTGAAATAAAAAGATTTAAAATAACCTAAAAAAAGGAGTATGAACATGAAAAACAAAGACTATTACACGCTATCACCAAGCACGCTTAACATATTGGAAGACTGCCCGAGATGCTTCTGGCTGCACTTCAACGAGAACATAAGAAGGCCAACATTCCCTTTCCCTTCGCTGCCGTCAGGCATAGACAGGGTATTGAAAGACTATTACGACTCTTACAGGGCTAAAAAGAAGCTACCTCCAGAACTTGAAGAGCTAAGAGGAGCAAAGCTTTACGATGATGTTGAGAAGCTTGATGAGTGGAGAAGCTTCGGCAAAGGCCTGAGGTGGAAAGACAAGAAAAACAACATAATAAGGGGGACTATTGATGATCTGCTTGAAAAAGACGGAAAACTGATAGTCGTAGACTACAAGACCAGAGGATTTCCGCTGAAAGAAGACACAGCAGACTATTATAAGATGCAGCTTCACATGTACAACTTCTTACTAGAAAAGAACGGTCAAAAAACACATGACTACTCGTATCTAATATTCTACAGGCCTGAAAAAGTAAGAAAAAGCAGGATAATAACTTTCAACACAGATTTGGTAAAAGTGGAAACGTCAGCAAAAGATGCAGAAAAATTCTTAAAAAAAGCCTTGAAAACCCTGAAAGGCGACATGCCTGAACGTTCTGAAGAATGCGGCTACTGCAAATGGGCTGAAGAGAATAAAACTTTTTAAACTCCTAAGGCAATCCTAGTATCGAAGGTGTATTCAGGGTATGCGATTGATAGATGACCTGTTCTATCTTGACTGGAAAGGAATAATCCCTACAGAGAAAGATACGTTTACGACTTACACGTATAATGGCCCGCACCTGCTTAACATCGCAGAGTCAGAGATGTTTGTGAATGAGGCGGGGCGAATATTGTCAAAGAAATATATTGGTGTTAAGCGTGACACGATAGATGATAAAATCCTTACAAGGTTTAACAAGAGGTTTAATACAGACATCTCTTGGGTCAAGGCATTTAAAGGCCGTGTTCCAAGCTCAGGTGTTATGACGTCTATATGCTACAACGGGCTTTGGGTTCCTGTGGTGATTAAGTCTGAGCTTCATTTCTCCACTGCCAAGTCGGTCTATACCCATGAGCTGATACATGCTGTCCGCAATATGCTGCCGGATAATGTAGAAGGTTTTGAGGAGGCTTACGCGATGAGGTTCGACTGGCTTAAGTATCACTCGGATGTCGGGATTTTCAATGTCATCAAGTACACTTCTAAGATCAAGAAAGCTGAGAAGAAACTAGAGGATGTTTTCGGCCATGATGCGCCTTATGTCTCTTTGAGGCTTTCAGGCGATGAAATTCTTGATATTGCTGACACTTCTGGTTTGGATATTAAGGCTTATTTGAAGGCTAGGAAATGTTTGAGGCATTTCATAATTCTTGAGCGCTTCGGCTTATGATGCTATTTTTTGAACCAAAAGGCTTATATATATGTTACTACTAAATAGTAATTATAATAATGGGGTTTAGGATGAAAAATACTCTGGTAAGCCTAGGACTAGCAGGAATATTAATGTTCTCACCAGTAACATCTACGTTCTCGCAAGCCCAACCAACGCAAGCAGTCTCACTAGAACAAAAGGTAAGCAAGACATTCCCGTATAAGCCAGTCAAAGATATCGAAAACTTCAGGCAGTACAGCGATGACATACTAGAAATAGTCGCTGGAAAGATGAACATAAAACTAAACGAGAACATACCAAAGCCAACGATAGTAACAGAAGATGAAATCACACTCGACGAGTTCAACAGGCGTGTTTCGAATTATATGATAGAGCACGGATTCGAGCCTGTATACCTCAACGGCATGTGTCCGATGTACTTCGAAAAAGAGAACCAGATCCTGTTACTTAACTCCTCAACACTGCACTCATTAGCCCACGAAATAGTACACTACTTTCAAGTCCAATATAGACATGAAGACGCTGCTAATGACCCTTATGACGCACTAGAAAAAGAAGCCATATACGTACAGCGATGGTTCGAAAAAGAACACATGAAACAAACGGAGAACACAAGATGAGCACTCCAGTCCAATCAACAAACGAGATCCTGCCATTAGACGAATACAAAGACCTGGCCGCGAGAAGCGTATCAAAACTAGAGAAGACAACATCTGAAGACTTCTGGCTGCTAAGGGCCAAGCTGGAAGGCGAAGGCTTCAAATACGTCGGCAAAAAGCCGAACGACGAAGCATCCTACAAGAAACACCTGGAAGACGAGAAGGTAACGTTCGAAACACATAAGAAAGCCAGGGAGGCTTACAATTTCAAGACCTGCGTAGAAGAAGCAATATTCCAGTATGTCACGCAAGGCTACGAGGTCATAACCACCCAAGCATTCGATGATGAAGGGAACAAAGTTGATTATACATCATTCTTCATAAGGAAGAAAGGCGCAGACCAGCAAGAGCTGCTGAAGAAGATAAAAACCTTAGAAGAAGAAGCTCAAAAAAACTATGACCTTTACTTAAGGACTAATGCTGATGTCAAGAACACCATGTCCAGGCTGAAGAGAGAAAAAGAAGAGCACACGAAATACGCCAACACTTCACTCATAAAAGAGATTCTTCCAGCGATAGACAACATGTACAGGGTCATAGAGCACGCGAAAAAAGACCCAGCCATGAAAAGCCTGACAGACGGAGTAGAGATAACGCTCAACGGACTTCTAAACACGTTAAAAAAGCAAGGCTTAGAGGAAGTAGTCTCAACAGGCGAGCCTTTCAACCCTGAATACCATGAAGCAGTATCGATGCAGCAGCATGACAGTATCCCAAAAGGATACGTAGTAGCCGAGCTGCAGAAAGGATACACGCTGAACGGCAGGCTGGTAAGAGCCTCCGCAGTTATAGTGTCCAGCGGTAAAGAATAGAACCAAAAACGTTAAATCCTAAGAAAGCCATAAGACAGTCTGCTATGAAGCCTACAGTGATAATAGTAGATGATGAGAAAGACATAAGGGAAGCTTTCAAAAAGACTTTACAAGTCAAAGGCTTTAATGTCATAACAGCAAGTTCCGGAGAAGAATGCTTAACATTGTTGAAAAAACAGAAAGTAGACTTAATACTCTTAGACCTCCTGATGCCTGAGATGGACGGAGTCAAGACATTACAAAATATCAGGGAGATAAACAAAGAAGTGAAAGTAGTCATAGTCACAGCTGTCGACAAAGAAGACGTCAGAGAAAAGACCATGGGCTTAGGGGTGGAAGGCTACTTAGTCAAGCCTGCAGGCAAGCAAGACCTGGCTGACATGGTGACTTACGTTCTTAGCGAGATTTGAAATGGCTAAAAGGTGAATTTTACGATTTTTCTGAAAAATATTCAGTTTTTCTTAAGCAGGTGTTATAAACTATGACATTAAGTCTTATCGTATGGCGAAAGGAAAACCTTATATATCAATTGATATATTAAATTTATTATGCAAACACAACAAAAACTCAAATGCCTATACGAAAGGTCACCAACTCTGGATACAGTGCTTATGGTAGAGAAAACTATAGAAAAACACAGTGGAGAATTCAACAGGACAAGCCTGTGGAAGAAACTGCCAAAAAAAGTGATGTGGCAGACATTCCTGGTAATACTAGACTACTTAGAAAACATAAACAAAATAGCTCTTGACAAAGAAGGGAAAATCGCGTATATATGGAATCCAGAACTGGCAAAAAGGCTGAGGCTTAGAAAAGAAATCAGAACATGATAAAACCTTCCAAAGTAGTATTCATAAACGATGAGCTAGAAAAAGATTACAACAGCCTCAAGGAAAACGACTTCGTAAAGAAAGCCATAAAAAAAGCGATACAAGACTTAAAACAAAACGCATTTTCAGGAATACAAGTTCCAAAAAAGTTAATACCTAAGGATTACATACGCAAATACGGAATCAACAACCTCTGGAAATATAACCTGTCCAAAGGATGGAGATTGCTTTATACAGTAACAGCCGATAATGAAATCGAGCTGATATCCGCAATCCTCGAATGGTTTAACCATAAAAAATACGAAAAGCGGTTCAAGTATTGAAAGCTCATTCTAACGAGCACGTCGCGAATCGTAAAGCATTACGATAAAAAGTATTGTTAACCTCAGAAGGATTTATCAACATAAGGATAAAGAATAAAGTATTTAAACCAGCAACGAAACCATTATTCTTGATGATATCAAAAACTCTTAAAGCAGATATGGAAGGGTCTTCAGGCACGAGAAAAGTCTATGAAGAAGGCTTGAAGCTTAAGAAGCTCCATGGCGAAGATAAGGTAGTGGACTTCAGCTTAGGAAACCCTGTGTTAGAGCCTCCGGAAGAGTTCAACAAGATACTGTCAGACATGATAAGCAAGGACGTCAAAGGCGTTCACAGGTACATGCCTAACGCGGGACATAAAGAAGTCCGTGACTCAGTAGCGTACCATTTAGACAAGAAAGGATACTTGCCAGGCGTAACAGGAGACCATGTCTGCATGACAGTAGGAGCAGCAGGAGCATTGAACATAATATTCAAAACCATCCTAAACAAAGGTGAAGAGGTAATAACGATAAACCCCCACTTCCAGGAATACACTTTCCACATAAAGAACCATCAAGGGGAAGAAGTCATGGTCAACACATTGGAAGACTACACCTTAGACCTGAAAGCGATCAGCAAGAAGATTACGAGCAAGACGAAAGCCATACTGTTGAACACTCCTAACAACCCTACAGGAGTAATGTACTCAAAGGAAAGCTTAGAAGAACTAGCAAGCATCCTTCGCGAGAAAGAGCACAAGCTGAAAAAACAGATTTACTTAGTTTCCGACGAGCCTTACAGGGAGATGGTATACGAAGGAAAGTTCACATCACCCGCTTCAATATATGATAACAGTTTCATAGTCTACTCATGGTCAAAATCCTTAAGCCTTCCAGGGGAAAGGACTGGCTACGCGGCTGTGAACCCTAAGATGAAGTACGAAGAAGATATGATTAAAGGCTTAGCGTTCTCTAACAAGATATTAGGATTTGTGAGTGCGCCTGCGATGATACAGTTCGTCCTACCGAAGATATTGAACACAGAAATAGAAGAAAAATATTACTCTTACATGAGAGATTACTACAAGTCAATGCACAGGCCTTTAGAAAAATGCTTATCCGAGTCAGGCTACGAGTTCCCGAAGCCCAAAGGCGCTTTCTTCTTCTGGGCCAAATGCCTAGGCAGCAACAAGAACGCCCTTGAAAGAGAGAAAGACTTCATAGAAGACGCTAAGGACAACTTCTTGACGATGCTGGTTCCAGGCTCTGCTTTCGGCAAAGCAGGATGGTTCAGGATATCTTACGCCTCAAACCTAGAAGTCGTGAACAGAGGATGCGAAAGATTGGCGAAGATAGCTGAGAAGTACAAGACGTCAAAGCCTAAAACACTCAAACGTGACCGAAAAGAACCAGAGCATTGCGAATGCTGCATGACACCTGTAGATAACAGACCGATGGATCACTACTGCGATGAAAGTTCAGAAAAGAGCCAAGAGTTTGATGAGCACTAAACAATCTTAAGAATATCTTCTACACAGTTAATCTCACAGTCAGGTTTTATCCTCACTTTCTTAGTCCCAACATAGCCATATTTCGCGAAGCATGACTTTATACCTAAGCGCTTAGCGCCTGTAACGTCCCTCTCAGGCCAGTCCCCTATCATCAACGCCTCAGTAGGCTTGACTCCCAACTGTTTCAAGGCTTTCCTGAAAGGCAGGCTGTCAGGCTTCTTCTTTATGCCCGAGCAGACGATGACATCAAAATAGTCCTCTACCCCCATGCTCACCAGCCTTATCCAGGCATTAACCTTCGGAGCGTCTGTCACTATGCCAAGCTTCAGCCCCTTACGCTTCAACGCCTTCAAAGTGTCTTTAACTCCGTGATAAGGCTCTAAGTATCCTGCACGGACCTGACGATAAGCTACTATTCCGCTGGCGAGAATCTTGAGGTCGACTTTGCCCAGGACTTTCTTCAAGAACTTCTGGAAGATGAACTCGTACTCTATCCCGTAAACGTCATAAAGCTTGAACAGCTCTTCTTCAGCTTTTTTCTTGCTCATCTTTAAGCCAGACTTCGTCATGGCAGTTATAGAAGCGTCTATGCACTTGGTCTTCATCTTCATAAAATCGATTAGCGTGTTGTCCAGGTCGAAAAGAACAGCCCTTATCATACTGACAGTTTAAGCATGTTAAAATATTTAAAACTTCTCAAACCGTTCAGCAAAGCTTTTAAACCCCTATATTATTAGGTTTCGAAGATGACTCAGCTTTATCATTTAAAAAATGGAAGCGTAGGCAACTTCTCTGAGGTTTACAAAGAAGAATGCATAGAAGCGCTTAGCATGCTACCTAAAGCCAAGCTTGTCAGCTACGTCAAGCAGCTTATCAAGTCGCCTTCATGCTTCGCGAACGATCCAGAAAGGCTTAAGAGCACGCTTAAAACTTTAACTTCTGAAAAATCCTCAATAGCCAAGCTTAACCAAAGCTTAGAGCTCATAGCTGAAATAGAATACTCAAGGGTTTTCTCATCCGATTCTGAAATATCCGAAGCTGCAGAAAGAGATATGAAGCTTTCAGGAAGAACTAAGTATTAACTCGTGATTCTGGATACGTATACGAAGTCGTAAGCAAAGAAAGAGCATTATTCTTTTAGTTATTTTGCATGCAGTAGATGACCAGATGTAGTTGTTTTTGATTTTGGATGTGGAGGTTTTCTTTTATTTGGTTTTTTCGTTGGGGTTTTACGATAGATTATTTTTTGTTATTGATGTGATCT
>VGLX01000004.1 GCA_016866645.1 Candidatus Woesearchaeota archaeon
AATTCCTCCATAAAATCCAACAGGCCAAGATGAAGGAGTTATGGGATAACAAAGAAGATGAGGACTGGGAAAATGCCTAACGCGGGTGATGTAATACTAACAAATGTCCAGTTTACAGATACTTTCGAAATCAAAAAAAGACCTGCTTTGATATTATTCGAAGAACTTGATAATATTGTTGTTGCTGGAATCACAAGCAATACAGAGATGAAAGGCATGCCTTTAACGAAAAAAGAAGGTGCAATCAAAGACAGTGTTATCAAACTAAATTATATTTTTACTGTTTCTAAGGCTATGATTGAAAAAACGTTATTTTCTTTATCTAGAGAAAAGAAAAAGGAAGTTTTTGATGAACTGGTCAAAAGACTGAAAGGTTTAGCTTAACAATTTATATTTGATAGACTATTCATAAAGAATTATGAAAATTTTAGTTTACGGATTCGGACCATATAAGGAATGGAAAGATAATTTTTCTACAAAAATCGTCAAAAATATTAGAAGAAAAAATTTGATAAGAATAGTTTTTCCAGTTGAGCTTAAAAAGAAAGTTTACTTGGACAAGATTAAAAGATTCAGACCGGATATCATTTTAGGTATTGGTCAGGATCCTAGACCCGGGAGCAACAAGATAAGGATAGAAAGAAGGGCAAGGAATGCATGGAGGTATACAAAAAAAGAAAATATCAAAAAAATTTCAAAGAATAAGCCAGATTATTTTGTGAACTTAAAGTTAAAAAAGAGTAAAGAAGCTTGGCTTTGTTACAACGCTTCAGACTATGCTTGTAATTTTTCCATGTATGCAATAATGGAGTTTATCAAAACTAAAAATAAGAACATAAAGCATGCATTCTTCCATATTCCCAGGGATTACAACCTTAAGAAGGCGGTAAGATTTGTTGAGTCAAAAATTGATGAAAGCATTAAAATAGTTTCATTGGAAAAATAAAATGATTGAAGACGTGATAGGCTACATCGGCGGAATTTTTATAATGGTGAGTTTTGTACCTCAAGTGATCAAGTCTTACAAGACAAGAAGCGTTGAAGACCTTTCTGTTATGATGATACTTGCCACGCTTATCGGAACAGTGTTCTGGATAGTCTACGGGCTGATGCTGGAAGCGTTGCCGATAATACTGATGAACACAATTTTTGGGGTCATAGTGCTGTTCCAACTGTTCTTAAAGATCAAGTACAACAAAAAGGCTTTTATACGCTAGAATCCTTAATCATAAAACGATGAGAAAGCTAGTGCTTTTATTGATGCTGCTTGTTTTAGTGGACTCTTGCTTAGCTGCCACCATTCACGGCACAGTCTATGATGAAGGCTTGAACGTTGTAGAAAACGTGGTAGTAGAGCTCAACTCCACACCTATCCAAAGGCAGGTCTCTAAAGACGGAACATACAAGTTCACAGTCCCAGAAGGGTATTACACGCTGACAGTGAAATACAACGGACAATCTGCGAAGGAGTCTTTCACAATATCGCAAGACGGGGATTATGTGCTGGACCTGTTCTTGTTCTCGAGCTTTGAAGAGGAAGATGAGCTGGTAAAAGACTCTAACTCTTTGACACTAGAAGAAGAATACTTCAAAGAGAACGGCACGTCTACTGCGGCTATAATGATTGTCATTGCGTTAATCGCTTTTTCAGGCGGCTTGTTCTATTATCTGAAAACAAGGAAGCCAACTATAAAAGTGGGCATAGAAGACATCAAGGAAGAAAGCAACGATGAAGATTTGCAGAAATGCCTGGAGTTCATAAAGAAACAGGGCGGAAGGACCACACAGAAAGACATTCGTAAAAACTTCCCGATGTCAGAAGCCAAGATAAGCCTGATAATAACCGAGCTTGAGCATAATGGCAAGTTGCAGAAGATAAGGAAAGGCCGAAGCAATGTTATAATTCTTAAAAAATGAATTTTTTTACTTGCCGTAATTCTTTTTGAAATACTCTGCGCCCAGGTTTATGGCCTCGATGTTCGCAGGTATGTAATTCGCTTTTTCGTCTTTCAGGAAGGAAGGCAGTGTTTTCTCGATTACTGTCTCTAGTTTTATGAAGTCGTAGTTTTTTGTGCCTTCTATCACTGCGCCGAACATTATCATGTTAGCCTGCTTGGCATGCTTCCCGAATACTGTCGGGTCAGTTACTGGTATTCCGTAAAGGTTGATGTCGTTTCTTTCTGGTAGGTCTTTTGTTGCTATCGCGTGCGTGTTATAGAAGCACAACCCTCCAGGCCTGAGCTTCGGTGCTTTGAATTTGCCGCTTTCTAGGCTCTTGTCATGCTTCAGGCTCAAGAACTTATTCATTGATGGTATTGTGAAAGCTATCAGCAAGTCTAAGTCATCCTGGTTAGCAGGTAGTATTGATGATATTTTCGGCTTTGAAGGGTTTTTCTCTGACAGGACTACTTTGTAGTTGCATGTCCCTTGTCTCATTTCTGGCCCATAGCTTGGGTGGCCTCCGTAGTTTCTTCCTTCTAGCACTCCTGTGAATCCTATCATCTCCCCTAATAGGACTACTCCTTGCCCTCCGAATCCTGCGCAGATAAGTTTTCTTATGTCTTTCATATTAGGCTTCCGTATTTCTTTTCTAGCTTGTCTTCATTGTCTCTGAAGACTCCTAGCGGGTATACTTTGAGCATTTCTTTTTCTATGAATTCTATTGATTGTTTTGGTGTCATGCCCCAGTTTGTAGGGCATGGCGATATCAGTTCTATCATTGAGAACCCTAGTCCTTTGAGCTGTATCCTGAACGCTTTCCTTATGTAGTCTTTTAATGTTTTTAGGTCGCTGTCATTCCTTACGCTTGTCCTGGCTATGAACGCTGGACCTTCATTGTCTTGTGATGTTAACAGCTCGCACGCCCTTAACGGGTATCCGAAGTATTTTGAAAACCTTCCTTTAGGGCTTGTTGAGCTTCTCTGGTTTTCTAATGTGGTAGGGGCCATTTGTCCGCCTGTCATCCCGTATATTGCGTTGTTGACGAAGAATACTGTTATGGGCTCGTTCCTGTTCGCAGTCTCTACTGTCGGGCCTAGGCCTATTCCTAGCAAGTCTCCGTCGCCCTGGTGAGTGAAGACCATCATGTTAGGGTCTTCTCTTTTTCTCATACGGGCGTATGATGTTGCTCTGCCGTGAGGGGCTTGTGCCCTGTCGCAGCTGTAGAAATGGTAGTCGAACACTGCGCATCCTACTGACGCGACTACTAATGAGTGTTCTTTTAATGATTTTCCGGTCTTAGGGTGCACCATCTCGTCCAAGACTTCTCCTATCATCTTGCATACTATTCCGTGTCCGCATCCTGGGCAGTAGTGGGTCCCTTCTTTTCCAGAGTAGTTCATCTCTCTGATGTAAGCTTCCGGGTTTGGCGTTTTTCTAAGGTAATCTTCTAGTTTCATTTTTTCAGCCTCACGAACTCTCCAGTTCTTTGGTATTCTTCGGATATTTTCTTGTAAAACTCAGGATCGTTAAGCTTCACGATTTGGGATAGTATCTCGTCAGGTGCCATTACGTTTCCCCCGTCTCTGCTGAAGAACGTGGTAGGTATTTTGCCCCTAGCTGCTGCGTCTATGGTTTCTATCATCTGGCCCTGGTTCATCTCTACGCTGAGGAACACTTTAGCCTTTTCAGACAGTTCTTTTATCTTTTTCTTAGGGAAAGGCCATAATGTTATTGGTCTTAGCATTCCTACTTTTATCCCTTTGGCTCTTGCTTGGTCGATGGCTTCTTCAGCTATTCTTGAAGGTGTTCCGAAAGCTGCGACTACTATCTCTGCGTCGTCCAGCTTGTACTGCTCATACTTGACTTCGTTCTTTTCTACGTATGCCCATCTTTCTCCTCTGAGCTCTTTATGCCTTTCGAACATGTCGTTGTCGCCTTCTAGCAAGGAGTTGAGTATCATGCTTCCTGTCCCGTCTTTTTTGATCCATCCTTTCTTGACGAATATTTCATCGTTTTTTACCAGGATGTCTGCTAGTTCTGGGTCCAGGTTTTTGTATCTTTGGTCTATCGGTATCGGTATCCTGTTTCCAGGGCCGGTTAATGCCCAGCTTTTGTTGTAAATCTCTATTTTTGGTTCTGGGAATTTGAAGTTCTCTTTTAGCTGTCCCAAAAGTCCGTCGTATGCTAGTATTCCCGGCATCCTGTACTTGTCAGTCAGGTTGAATATATCAAACATTAGTTCTGCGATTTCTTGCACTGAGTTAGGCGCTAATACTAAGAGTCTCATGTCTCCGTGTCCTATGCCTGAGGTTATCTGCCTGTAGTCTGCTTGTGTTGGTTGGATGTTGGCTAATCCTGGTCCGCCTCTCATGCAGTCTATGAGCACGAATGGTATGTCCATGCATGTGGCATAGCTTATCCCTTCTGACATTAAGTCTATTCCTAGGCCTGCTGTTGCGCTCATGCTTCTCGCTCCGCCCATAGCGTATCCTACCACGTCATTTATAGCGTCGACTTCGCTCATGCTTTGGAAGAACTCTACCCTTTGCTCTAGAGGCAGTTCGTAAACGTACTCGTGCATTGGCTTGCCTTTTTCTACTGCTTCTTTTACGTTTTTGCTGTACACTTCAGCAACGTATTCGATGTATTCGGATGATGGTGTTATCGGGTAGCCCGAGTATCCTAATCTTAGTGGCTTGGCTATTCCTGCTTTCTTTGCCATGTCTTCAGTCCAGGCCCCGGCTAGGATAGCAGCTTTTGCTCCGGCTATGTTTCCTTTCTCAACTTCCCATCCTGTGTCTGTTTTCATCTTATTTCTGATAATTTTATTTCGTGTGCTTCGAAACCGAATCTTTCGCGATAATTTCCAGCTATTTCCTCTGCCATGTTTTTATTTTCAGCGTAGATTAATCCTAGGTAAATATCTTTTATCATCAAGTAATAAGGGATGTTTTTTGAATTATTAATAACTAAAGACGGTAAATCATTCTTCATAGTTTTCTGTAAGGCGTAAGAATTTTTGAATTGAATGAATTCTATTCTGGGATAACCGTATTCGACGAATAAACCATCAATCATGTCTTCGCTTAAAAAAGGTGAGAAATTCTGGCTCCTGTAAGTGCCGAACCTGGATGGCTGCAAGCCTTCATATATTACCAAGTCTGTCAGCTTTTTTATCTCTTCTGGTATTGCTATTTTCTTTTCTTTAGGATGTTCCAAACTCCCAGTTTGTTCATCCAAGTTTTTCTCCGGTACGAATATGTCTGGGACTTTCATTTTAGTACTATGACCTTTCCTTTTTTAGTATAAATATCAATGGCTGATTCTGGGCATGTCCTGTAGCATGCTTGACATCCTGCGCATCCTATCTTTTCCAGGTCCAGTTTGTCTAAGTCTTCTTTTTTTAGTCCTTTAGGCACCGGGCTCCAGTTGACTGCTGCGTATCCTTTCTGGTTGAAATCTTGGCTTTGTGATATCAACCCTTTAGGGCATGCTTCGACGCATCGGTGGCAGTCTTTGCAGATGTTCTTCAGCACTGCTACTGCGTATTTCGTCTCGACTTGTAAGTCCTCATTGGAGGTAGAATCATAACATCTTGGGCATTTGGTGAAGAAATCTTCTGGCAGGTTTATGTCTTTCAGAAGTTCTTTCTTATAGGATATCATCTCTTTAGTTGCATAAGGAGTTTCGCATGTTGGGCATTTAACGAGCTCGAATTCTTTGCCCCAGATCTTTCTTTTGCCGTTCTTGTCTTCCATCTTTATCGCGTTGGTCGGGCAGATGTGGTAGCACATTCCGCAGCCGATGCAGTCTTCTGTGGCTTTCTCTACATGCTTCTCTGTCCCTCTGCTTGCTAATGTTATAGCTGATTTTCCGACGAGCTGGTCGCATGCTCTTGTGCATATCCCGCATTCTATGCAGTTCTCTAGGCTCTCGTCTGCTTTCTTTTTGAAATCCTTGTTCTTCTTAACGCCTAGTTGGAATGCGACGTGTTTCAAGTGTTCTGAGTTTGGTGACTTCGCGAGAATGAGCTCCATGTTCATCTTTCGGGCTTTTTGGACTCTTGGCGTGTTGGTACTTACTGTTATCTCTTCTGAGTCTTTTACCACGTAGTTGCATGAGGTTTCTAATTTTGTTTTGCCGTTTCTTTCTACTTCTACCAGGCATAGCCTGCAAGCGGCGTATGGCTCTAAGGATTCGTGGTTGCAGAGCCGAGGTATTATCCTGTTCACTATGTTCCTGTTTTTTGTGAGCGCGGTATAGGTTTCGTCGACTACTTCTAACAGTGTCATGCCCTCTTCTGCGATCACTTCGTGTTCGTCGATTTTTAGCTTTGCCATCTTATTTCTTGGTGAATTCTTCCTTGAAATGCTTGATTGATGAGCTTACAGGGTTGTATATGCTCTGCCCTAACTGGCAGAGTGATGATTCTTTAGCGTTCTCAGCTAAGTCAAGTATCAAGTTTGTCAGTTCTTCTGATTTTTCGCCTTTAGATGTTTTCAAGTCTTCTAAGAGCTCGTTTATCCTTCTCAGGCCTTCTTTGCAGGACACGCATTTTCCGCAGCTTTGCTCTTCTAGGAACTTGGTGAAGTATTGTGTTGTTTCTGGTATTGGCTTGTCTGGCCCGATCACCATCAGCGCGTCTCCCATCATTGAGCCATGTTTGCTTAACGCGTCAAAGCATAGCTCGGTTCCTACTAAAAGTTCTTTTGGCAAGAATCCCCCTAACGGCCCTCCGAACTGTATGCCTTTGACAGTGTGCCAAGGTCTTTTTCCGTGAACGTATACTATGTGTTCTAGTGTTGTCCCCATAGGGACTTCTATTATGCCTTCTTGGTCTACGTCGCCTATTAATGAGAAGACTTTTGTCCCTTTGCTTGTTGCTGTGCCTGTCTTGGCGTATTCGTCTCCGCCTATGCTTATGATATGTGGGACATTGATCAGTGTTTCTACGTTGTTGAGGGCTGTTGGCTTGTCGTATAGTCCTTTTTCGGCTGTGTGTATATGCTTCAGCCTCGGCTCTCCGACTTTTCCTTCGATTGCTCTCATCAGAGCGGTTGATTCTCCACAGACATAGACTCCTGCTGCGGGGAATATCCTCAGGTCAAAGCTGAATTTTGAGCCCATTATGTTATCGCCTAAGAGTTTTTCTTGGTGAGCTTCTTTTATCGCTTTTTCTAATTTCTTGATGGAGTCTGTGAATTCTCCCTCTGCGTAGATTATCCCTTTGTTGGCGCCTATCGCGTAGGCTGCTATGAGCATTCCTTCTATGAGCTGGTGAGGATGGTTGGCCATCAGGTAGCGGTCTGAGTTGCTGCCTGGGTCTCCGTTGTGTCCGTTGGCTAGGAGGTATTTTTCTGGGTTTTGGACTTTTTTGCAGCTTTCCCATTTTCTGGCTGCTGGGAATCCTGCTCCGCCTCTTCCTCTTAATTGTGATTTTTTGACTTCGCTTAGGACGTATTCTGGCCCTTGTTCTAACGATTTTTTGAAAGCGTCATAAGGGTGGCTTTTTATCGTTGTTGATTTCTTGCTTATCAGCGGGCCTTTGGCGAGTATTTCATATTTTGGCTTTGTCTCTTCTAAAAATTCGTAGAACGTCGCTAATTGTTTTACTTTTGCTGTCGGCAGGCTGTATTGTTTTGATACGTTTTTTATGTCTTCTTCGGTTATCTTGTAGTTCTGGGATTTTATATCATATAGTGTAGAAATGATATTCTCGTGGTAGAAACGTTTGTCTCGTTTCATGGTGATTTGGAACCCGCTTGTTGGTTGTTTTTGGGGCTTTAAAAAAGTTGCTGTTCTGTTTTTTTTCTTGGTGTATAATTTATTACTAATAATATATAAACCTTTCGTTTTTGCAACTACTCAGAAGTGGTTACTATTATGGTTTCTGTATTCTATGCAATCCTAAGAAAGACTTGATCTCATTGAAAAGGTCATAAGTGTCGTCGCGAAGCTCAGCCTTATAACCTTCAAGCTTGTCAGATATGAAGAAATGGTCATTAAGGGACCTTATGAACCTTGTCATGAAATTGTTCTCCCACCTGTTCTCGTAATCCTTCTCCAGGAAAGACTCGAACTTAACGCTCACTTCTCCCTGGTTGAGGATTCCTGAACGGGTCTCGACCTCTTTCAAATCTTTAAACTTAATCTTGATATCTATGCAAAATTTAGTATAATCATCAACCTTTCGCCAAGGCGCTAATTTTATAGCTGCGCTCTTACCTGACTCCTTAGCAACTTCCCTGTAGTCCTTCTCGAAAGTCACATACTTATGCTCGTCTAGCCATTTGCGGATATGCCTATACAAGTCGTGCATGCTGAAGACTGACTCAACAGTGACTTTCAAAGGCTTGTTCGGCGGTATGATAAATTCGATTTCTGCCATATTATTAACCTAGTGTTTTATTGTTTATTAATATTCTTATTTTACGTATTGGTCGAAATAAGCTTTTATCTCGTCATGTAAGCTGTAAAATTTATCATAAAGCTTGTACTTATGGTCCTCTATTATCTTCCTTATCACAAAGTATTCATAAATCCTTCTGAAAATATTGTCTGGACCTTCCTTCTCGATATAAGCGCCCAGCCTTAGTTCAAAATCGCCCTGGTCTATCTTCCTTTTCTTATCACCCACGGGAATTTCTATCTTGTTGACGCCTATGAGAAGCCAGATGACTTCTATATAATAATGGAAGTACTCAGTCTCATCCTTCTTGCCTTTCCAGCGGATGTGCATCTCCTTACCTTTTGGAAGTGTCCTTTCTTCGTAGAACTGCTCGAAATCAGCATCAGCTTTAAAGAAGCTGTTGAACTCGAACCATCTCTGCAGCCAAGTATAGAACTCTGGAAGGTCTAATAATCCTACGTGCCGAATCTTCACGCCACCCGGCAGCGGGGGCGTTATCCAAATCTTTTCTTTGCGCATTCCCATCTTAAGCGTTATACAGCTCCAATGCTTCTTTAAGGCTGTTGAACAAGTCCTCTTGCTCGAATTTCAAAGCCACTGAGTAAACATCATCAATCTTCTTCTTAATAATGAAATTGTTGTATATAAACCTTAACAGTTTCGAGAACTTGTTCTTAGACCATACTTTCTTGTAGTCATAATACATTGTGGCTTTTACGAAAGCGCCGAGCTTTCCCTTGTCTAAATCCTTGTCTTTTACCCTTACTTTCTGCAGCTCTATGATCAAGAACCTTGCTTCCAGCTCAAATTTGAAGTAATCTGTTACCATCCTTTCGCCGATCATGCAAAGCTTGACTTCAGTGCCTTTCTCTTTCTTATTAGTAGTGTTCTCTTTCTCCACATACTTGTAATTGTTCTCTTCAAACCACTCTCTGAGGCGCTTGTACATTTTTGACATGTCATAAACGCCATCTTTCTCTATTCTTAAAGTGGGTAGAGACATAGGCTTTGCATCTATTCCGATCATGGTATTAAAATAAAAGCCCGGCTAAGTTAATAACCTTTTCGTTTTCAGAAAACTTAAACATACTATAAACCCAGTTTTAACGCATATACCTTGTAATGCCCTTCCTATAAGTTCGGAAATCTTACAGTTAATATCGGTCTAAAGCGTAAAAACATATAAAATCTTCGTAAAACTTACGGATTAAACGTAACAAATCCGCTGATTCTTGGGTAACTGATATTAAAACAGAAAACTAGTTATAAATCAACAATGGAGGTATCAACAAATGGTAAAAGAAATCGAGGTTTTTGGAAAAAAAGTTGATATTGAAACAATAAAGAATCCTAGGCTTAAAAGAACTTTAGAAAAAAGGTTTTGCAGAATGTTCAGATATTGTCCAGATAGCGACACACCTATCGATGACAAATATAAAGGTTGTTATCACGGAGAATGGGTTGATTGGAAAGAATATAAAGAAAAATACGGGGATAAAAGTCACAAAGACCACACAGAGTATAAAGAATATAAGGATTACAAAGATTATGATGATAAATACCATACTGACGAATGGGTCTGAAAAATGGAAAGAATTAATCAAAGAGGTTTAGGTATTATATCAAAAGTCACTGAAAGTTGTAACCTAGCATGCAAATATTGTTACGCAGAGCATGATAACAAGATTAAAAGCATCATGAGTGACGAAACCCTTGAAAACACGATTACTAAATGTTATGAATTCAGCGGAGAAAGAAAAGATCCCCATTTCATCTGGCATGGAGGAGAACCTCTGTTAGGCGGGCTTGAATTCTTTAAGAATGTAATAAAAATTCAAGATAAGTTTAAGCCACATAAGATATCAAATGTAATACAAACTAATGCTACGCTAATCAATGATGAAATCCTTGATTTTTTCATTCAAAACAATATACATGTTGGGACAAGCATAGACGGGCCTGAAGAGATCCATAACCTCACTAGAATATACTGGGGTAGCACTGGTGCGTTTAAAGATGTTATGGGCGGTGTTGAAAAGATGAGGAAAAAAGGGATGGATATAGGCGCAATCGTTGTTTTAAACAAGAAGAATGTAAATCACATATCTGAGATTTATGAATTCTTTAAAAGAGAAAACATAGGGTTTAAGGCTAACCCCCTTATAAAATGTGGACGCGCAATAAAAAATTATGAAGACTTATCTATCACTCCAAAGGAGTATGGTAAAGCACTAATCAAATTGTTTGATCTATGGTATAATGACTTTGATAACATGAACTTCTCGTGTGACACAGTAGAAGAATTGTTAGGTAATATAACAACTGCTCACCCGAGAGGCTGTGATTTCAGCGAAGGTTGCCAAGGGAGCTACATATCAGTTTCTCCTAACGGAGAAGTCTATCCATGCGGCAGATTCGGGTCGGACACCCCTGACTATTGCTTAGGCAACATAAACAAGAATAGCCTAGACGACATATTTGAAGAGAAAACTAAGAAAAAACTGCTTGAAAGAACAGCAGACGCTATCGAAGGCTGCAGGCCATGCGAGTACAAACAGATATGCAACGGCGGCTGCATGCACAACGCTTACATGAAAAACGGTAACATAATGGATAAAGACTTCTATTGCGCAGGCTACAAAATGGTTCTTAACCATATCAAGTCAGTTGTTAAGAAAGACTTAGGCATAACCGGATAAAGAACCTTATGTTCAAGGTTCATGGTCATCCTTCAAAAAGCTTATAAACAAAAACGTACTTAAACCTTATTATGGCTTTACTTGACCAGAAAAAGATGAAGGAAGGAGTTCTTGAGCTATTAGGCGAAGAAAAAGAAGAAGAGGAAGAAGAGCTGCCTAAAGAAAAACAAGACCTGCCTGCGGAAAATAGGGTCAGGAGCCAGAAGGTTATAATGCAGCAGATGCAGGCAGCAGGAGAAGCCTACTATTTCTGGATTACTAACTTTTTAAGGAATCCTAACGCTTTAGGTTATGATATTGATAAGGTTTCAGACGTATACACTGCTACTGAGGCTTCAAGCTATTTCGGGAACATAGAGGCTCGGAAAGAAGCCCAGATGCGTAACGTTAGCCAAAACTTGGCGACTATAGGCCAATTGACCAAGAACCTGTTCCAAATGATAAGGGAGTTAAGGATTATCGACGAGCGCAAGGACTATTATGAAAAGAGCAATCAAGGCGATGAGTCTGCTGAAGTCGCCCTTAAAGGGATATGGACTAGCATGGTAGAGGGTGGAGCAGAGAACCCTACCTCGGTGATGGGATTAGCTAGAAAAGTAGGTTTTGTAATAGTTCCAGATTTGTTCTTCCAAATGAATCCTAAGAATGGTAGCAAAGGAGTAGACAAAGAGGTTAACGCATTATCTGATCAAGGAATAAACCCTAGAGTTAGGAGCGTTGTTAAGCAGAAATTGATGCAGTATTACTTATGGAAAGAAAGGACAGGTAAAGAGTTGGACTGGCGTAAGACTTTCGTGCTTAAGAGCTTTGCGCAGACTTATCATTCTATAAGGATGTACACCCGCTGGTTGAAGCCTTACCTGAGGAATATCAGGAAGCTTCAGATGTCAGGTGCAGAATCTCCGGACCTAGTAACGGCTTTCGAAACGAGCGCTATAGACTTAGAACTGTTCTGTGTAAAGCCGACTTATGAAGTAGAAACTCCTATGGGATTCGTCGAGAAGAAATACGCTAATAACTTCCCATGTATAAGAGTCAAGTTTAATTACATAACAAGGCCAGAGATGACTTTCCAACAGGAATACCAGCGAGGAGCGACTCATGCTGGAAGAACTACAATAGTTATCGAAGGATTCGTGCTAAGCAAAAGTGAGATGGAAGCGTATAAACAGAAGAAGGAAGATGAGGATTTAGAGATTATAAACTCTGTAGAAATGTCAGTCGAGTCTCTTGGTGATGAGTTGAAGAAATATTTAGAAGAGGCTGGCGAGAAGCTCGGTAAAGATAAAACTGGTAAAGCAAAGAAGCCACAAGGCATGGCTGCTGGGATGCTGGAGCCTTTCGTTTCCGTATTCAAGGGATTTGGTGAAATTTTCGGGGGTATGGTCCCAAAGGGCAAAGGTGAGCCTGAGAAGAAGATGACGCCTTTTGAGATAGAGCAGGAGAAAGATGCTGCGAAGTCAGTTGTCAAGGCGAATGTATTCACCTTGTATGACGTTTTTAAGAAGGCTCATGGCCTAATGAGCTGGTAAAAAATTTCTTTTATGTCTTTTTGGACCGAAAGGTTTAAATACTTAGACGTTATATATATCTAACATAAGGTTATTTAAAACTAACATTTTGTTGTTTTAATATAACTCTAGGAGATGATAAAAATGATAGCACAAAACGACTGGTTCGAAAGGAGAAAATACACCGGCTGGGGACTGGGAAGACCGAGAAAATGGCAAGGCTGGGCGTACCTGGCAGCAGTGTTGCTACCGTTTGTAATATTCCAAGCAATCCCGTACTGGGGCGTAAAGACTAGACTAATAGTTACAGGAGCATGGATGGCATTCTTGATGATAGACCTAATACCATTAATGGTCACTCTGAAGAAAGACGAAAGAGAGCACAAGATAGAAGCGATAGCAGAAAGAAATGCAGCATGGGCCATGGTCATGATACTTGTTATTGGTATAGTATACGAAGCGCTAAGAAGCGCCCTAGCAGCGAAAACATTCCAAGTAGACCCGTTCATAATCGCTGCGCTATTCGGAGGGGTGATAGCCAAAGCTCTTTCGAATTTTTACCTAGAAAGAAGGGCAATATGAAAAAAACCCCAACAAAAACCAGAGACAAGCTAAGCCAAGCAACAGGCGGTAGGAGTAGGAGGAATGGCCCTTTTGTTCTTAATCCTATGGCTGTACTACAACAAGAAGGGGGTCTAAAAGATGAGGACTAAGATCAAAGAATACCGGGCAAGGTACAACCTGACACAAGAAGACTTAGCCAAGAAAGTCGGAGTCAGAAGAGAGACTGTATTATTCCTAGAAAAAGGGGATTACAACCCGTCGCTGAAGCTCGCTCATGACGTGGCCAAAGCATTGAACACAACAATAGACGACTTGTTCATATTCGAAGAAAACGAAACAGAAGAGGACTAATACTTGGGCTTGCCATCCTTGGTAAAATACCTGTCCATACGCTCTTCTAAAACTTCCACGAGTGGCGGAGAATTGTAAAGATAAATATCAGGCACATCCAAGCAGAGTATCCTCTTCTCAAGGTATTTCTGAGGAAACCTCAAGCCCAGCTCTTTTCTATGGTCGTCCTCCATGACTAGCACTACGTCAGCCCAGTCTAGATCATCTTCTTTAACTAACTTATCACTTAGACCTTTAGACCTAGTCTCGAAAACGTTCCTGAACTTCTCCTCAGCAGTCTTGCTGCGATGCAGGTTCATGCTGCAGATGAATAACAGTTTTAGTTTATCCATAATAACTCGTTTAGACGTCTTTTCTTATAAACCTTTGTTTTTTCAGGGTTTAAAGGCTAAACAAAAAGGTATATAAACAAAAACATACAAAGTAATAGTATAGTTAGGAGATTATACAGCATGGCATTCGACTCTGACTATTGGCACGCGCTGGACAAGCAGTCCGCGTCAAACCTGGAAATCAGCCCAAAAGACATAGGTATAAGCATGGGCGCAGGAGACGTCCTGCAGAGCATGAGCTCAGCTATAAACATGGGCGCAGGAACAGTAGAATTAGGATTCACAGGTGCAGGCAAGGGAGGTTGGGGACAAGGCGGTACTACTCCTGAGATGTTCGGCAAAGACAAGAGGGAAGCCATAAGGCAGCTGGCCAAGATTAATGATGTTCACGTAAGCACACACGCCAGCATAGGCATAAGCAACCTTTCAGGTATGACTAACCACGGCTTTGACAGGCAGGCACAGCAGCAGACCCTTAACGAGATCAGAAGGACTGTAGACTTCGCAGCAGACGTGACAAGAGGAGGACCAGTAACAGTCCACACAGCGGAGTTTCCAAGGACAGTAGCTGGAAGGTTCAAAAACTTCAAGCTTTTCCCTGAAGAAGAGACAAAAACACATATCTACTTAGTCGATAACGTTACAGGAGAGATTAAGCAATCAATGACTAGAGAGACTCAGCTTCCGTTCCTAAAAATCAAAGAAGGCACTAAAGACGAGCCAGTACTCAACAAGGAAGGTTATCCTGACTTTGAAATGCTTGACTTCAAGAAGTATAAAGCAAAAAAAGAAAAAGAAGGTCAAAGATTTAGGGATGATGAGGAAGCAGCCCAAAAATTCTTTTACGAGTACATGGACCAGGAAAAAGCAAGGCTTACCTTCGAAAAAAAGAGATGGAGCCACCAGCTAAAAAGGGTCAATGACCAATTCGACTATGTTCAGCAGATTAAAAAATCCGTAGACGACCAGTACAGGACCGACCCCGAAGCTGCCAAGCACAACGCTATGAAATGGGTAGAGCAGCTGCATCATGCGCCGCAGCCAGGCACTAAGAAATACAACGAGTTCTTGAATGACCCTATAAGGTTCTTGAATGAAACTGTCACGGACTTTGATCATGAGAGAAAGTTCATGGCTGACGCGGCTGTAGCTTATGGTAAACAAGAAGCCCAGCTTAATCAACAGCAGGAGAGAACAGTCCCTATATCCCAAGTAGGCAAGCAACGTACTTCTGAAACATTAGCTAACGCGGCGATTTATGCCTGGGAGCGAGAGCAGGCCCAGAAGCTGGACAAGCCTCTATTCATCTCGCCGGAAAACATATTTCCTGAAGGAGGTTATGGTTCTCACCCTGAAGAGATGAGAGAGATGGTAGTCAATGCTAGAAAGGCCATGGTCGATAAATTATGCAGCCCTGTTGAAAGAGGAGGAAGGTCCATGGGCAGAGGCGAAGCTGAACAGATAGCTAATGACCATATCAAGGCTACTTTCGACGTAGGCCACGCTTACACTTGGAAAAAGTTCTTCGAACGCGAGCCTGGAGAGACTTCTGAGCAGGCTGACAAGAGGTTCAACAAGTGGATGCTTGGAGAAGTCGACAAGCTTAACAAAGAAGGCATAATAGGGCATGTCCACTTATCAGACAACTTCGGTTATTACGACGAGCACCTGACGCCAGGAACGGGTAGTGCGCCTTTGAAAGAGTTCGTGGACAAGATGAGAAAATCAGGCCATATGGAACCTATGATAGCTGAAGGCGGCGCGCAGTCAAATGAAGAGTATTACCAGGCTATGACTGGCGGCTGGAAGCACTTGGCTAGCTCGCCGATTTACAGGACTGCGAAATGGACTGACATAGAAGACTCTTATTTCGGCAGGACTTCATCACCTACTTACATGGTAGGCAAGTACGCTCCTTCACAAGAATACTTAGGATCGGAGAAAGGCGCCCCGTTCTGGACAGGACTGGGCTTAGAATAAAAAAACGGAAAAGGTGATAATATGGAATTCAAGATAGAAAAAAGAGAAAGGCAGACAGATTTGCATTTTCCTGACAAAGACTTTGACACAGCAAGGGAGTTCGCCAAAAGGGTTTATCAAGAGTTCGGCGTCTTCGTGAAAGCACTGATACTTTTCGGATCAACTGCAAAAGGCACAGTCACTAAGCAAGGGGACATCGACGTATTGATAATAATCGACGACGTGAGTATAAACCTAAGTAGAGAATTAGTGCAGACTTACAGAATAGTCGTTGAGAAGA
The DNA here is from genome assembly GCA_016866645.1 of Candidatus Woesearchaeota archaeon. Lineage (GTDB taxonomy): Archaea > Nanobdellota > Nanobdellia > SCGC-AAA011-G17 > VGLX01 > VGLX01. Next base: position 16,068 of record VGLX01000004.1, read on the forward strand.
TACTGATGGAAATGTCAGGCTCTGACAGGTTACATATCCAGTCTATGAGGCTGACCAGCTGGTGGGAATACGTAAGGGCGGGAGACCCGGTAGCTATCAACGTCCTAAGATACGGGATGGCATTGATCGATACTGGAATATTCGACCCGTTACAAGCGTTACTGGACAACGGGAGGATAAGGCCCACTAAAGAGGCCATACACACTTACTTCGTAATGGCGCCGGCTAGCGTATACAAAGCCAAAGACCACCTGCTTAGCGCGATGGTAGACCTGTACTGGGCTACGATAGACGCAGCTCACGCAGCACTTATGAGCCTCGGCGAGATACCGCCTAACCCTGAGCACGTAGCAGACATGCTGGAGCAGAAGATGGTCAAGAAAGGATTCTTGAAGAAGAAATACGCCGACATCATGAGGAAGAACTACGTCACGTTCAAGAGGATAATCCACAGGGACATAAAAGAGGTAAAGGGCGAAGACTAC
>VGLX01000005.1 GCA_016866645.1 Candidatus Woesearchaeota archaeon
TCTTTAACAATAATATATGCAAGAACTAACTTATCAAAATTTAGCTACTACAGTATATATTAGCTAACCTAATACGATTAACCGCAATTCTTAAAAAAGCATGCGTCTTAAAAAATGTTTAACAATGATAAGCAGGACAGGCGAGGATTTTGATGTAATCATAATAACAGGGGAGTATTACGATGACCATCCGTTATCCGGAGTGGGGATAATTGCTAAAGTTTTAGAAGCGAAAGGTTTCAGCGTGGGGATAATCGAGAAGCCGAAGGCTAAAGAGGATTTCATCAAGCTAGGGAGCCCAAAGCTTTGTTTCTGCATAACTTCTGGATCTATAGACAGCATGCTTAACAACTACACCCCTCTGAAAAGGCAGAGGATAGCTGACGAGCACAGCAGAGTCCATGACATGCCTGACAGGGCGGTGATATTCTACGCTAACAAGGTGAAGGAGTATTTCAAAGGCAGCAAAATCGTGATAGGCGGTATAGAAGCTTCACTGAGGAGGTTCGCGCATTATGACTACTGGGACAACAGGGTTAGGAGGAGCATAGTCTTCGAATCTAGAGCAGACATACTGGTTTATGGCAACGGCGAAAAACAAATGATAGAAATAGCTGGTCGCCTCAAAGAAGGCAAAGACCTTAAAGGGATAAGGGGGACTTGCGTGATAAGCAAAGAAGCTGACAGCTCTTTCGAAATATTACCCTCATTCAAAGAAGTTGTTGAAGACAAGGTCAAGTTTTGCAAGATGTGCCGCGCTTTCTCGAATTATAAGAACTTAGCACAACCCTATGAGAATAATTATTTGCTGCAATACGAATACCCGGATTACGACTCTGAATACTTAGATCGGGTTTACTCTTTAGATTATTCTAGGAAGCTGCATCCGAAGTCCTTGCTTAAGATGGCTAAGTTTTCAGTAGTGACACATCGCGGCTGTATAGGCCGGTGCAGCTTCTGCTCAGTATGCCTCCACCAAGGGGACAAGATAATATCCCGGAGTGAAAAAAGCATACTTGATGAAATAGCAAGGATTGTGAAACATCCCGACTTCAAAGGCTACATAGATGACTTAGGCGGTGCTTCTGCGAACATGTATGGCATGGACTGCGATAAGAAGTGCTTGAACCATTGCATAAGGTGCAAAGAACTTGATACGAGCCATGAAAAATTGTTACACCTGCTAAGAGAAGCTAGAAAAATATCCGGGGTGAAAAAAATATTCATAAGGAGCGGGATAAGGTACGACCTGGCATGGAACAGCAAGGAGTACATAAAAGAAGTAGCGCAGCATCACGTTTCAGGATGCCTAAAAATAGCGCCAGAGCATTTCTCTAAAAAAGTATTAACACTTATGAACAAGAGCAACGATTGTTTTGATGATTTCGTAGCCTTCTTCGAAAAAATTAACAAAAACAAGAAGGAAAGCTTAAGGTATTACTTCATGATAGGCCACCCTGGCGACTCTTTAGAAGAAACTTACATGTTAAGAGATTCTATGCGCAAGAAGAAGCTGAAAAACGTAGAGCATTTCCAGCTTTTCACTCCGACGCCTATGACTATGTCTTCCTGCATGTACTGGACAGGATTAGACCCTTTTACTATGAAACCAGTAAACGTTATACATGACTATCACACTAAGAAAAAGGTCAAAACAGTTCTACTGAAATACTTGAAATAAAATTTGATAACAAGTTTTAAATAATGAAGAGTATTAAAAGAATCAACAATAAAAAACAATCGGAGGTGTTAGAAACATGTTATGGCCACTGATCATCCCTATAGCAGTGATCGTAGTATTGGCGCTGTTCATATGGGGATTATACAACGGACTGATACGGCTTAAGAATAATGTTGAGAACTCTTGGGCGCAGATAGATGTCCAGCTTAAGAGAAGGGCAGACCTCATACCTAACCTTATAGAGACTGTCAAAGGATATACGAAGCACGAGAAATCAGTGTTAGAGAACGTTACTAAAGCTAGGACTGCTTTCATGAACGCGACAAGCATTGAGGACAAAGCTAAGGCTTCTAACCAGCTGTCAGATATGCTGAAGACTTTGTTCGCAGTAAGCGAGAACTATCCCCGGCTGAAAGCGAATGAGAACTTTCTGCAACTGCAGGAAGAGCTTTCAGGTACTGAGAGCAAGATAGCTTACGCTAGGCAGAACTACAATGACCTAGTGATGATGTTCAACAACAAGATAGAAGTGTTCCCTAACAGTATTTTCGCGAAGCAGATGAACTTCACAAGGAAACCGCTTTTCGAAGCTTCAGAAGCTGAAAGACAAAACGTTAAAGTGCAGTTCTAAGCACTTTTTTTATTATTTTTTAAAAAAATGAGGCTGATGTTCGAAGAGGTTCGAGGAAATAAGATAAAATCAGTAATCCTGATAATCGTTTTCTTAATATTGGCCATGATTCTTGGAGTAACAGTCGGACTGATTTATGATAATGTGTTAGTTGGTGGGATTTTCACACTAATAGCCGGATTGATCTATGTCATGATAGTCTACAATTCCGGTGACCAGATGATACTTACAATGACCGGTGCCAGGCCTGTAACTAAGAAAGAGTTCCCTTACTTGTTCCACACAATAGAAGGATTAGCGATAGCAGCAAATATTCCGACTCCTAAGGCTTACGTTATCGATGATTCTGCGCTTAACGCTTTTGCCACTGGAAAAGACCCCCAGCACGCTTCGATAACTGTAACAACAGGTCTTCTGAAAGTTATGAACAGGCAGGAACTTGAAGGGGTAGTAGCGCATGAGATGAGCCATATCAAGAATTACGACGTAAGGTTTATGATGCTTGCAGTAGTGCTCGTAGGATTAGTCACTTTGCTTAGCGATTTCATACTAAGGTCGTTCTTATGGGGTTCGCACGGCCAGAAAAGAGAAAACCGCGGAGGAGGCAACGTTCAATTATTATTCATAGCAATAGGCTTATTGTTCGCGATACTCGCGCCTGTAATCGGGTACTTGATTAAAATGGCTATAAGCCGTAAGCGAGAGTTCATGGCTGATGCTAACGCAGCGATACTTACGAGGTATCCTCCGGGCTTGGCTAGCGCTCTGCAAAAGATTAGCAAGGATCCGGACCCGTTAGTAGACAAGGCCAACAAAGCAACTGCTCACTTGTTCATATCCACCCCGTTTAGGAACCAGAACGGATTCGTAACTAACATGTTCGCTACCCATCCACCAATAGAAGAACGGATAAAAAGACTGAAAGAGATGTAAAAAGTTAGCGTATAAAACTTTATAAACAATAAGTCCCTTTTAGATTAGGAAAGAGGTGCGTTTCCAAAATGGTAAGGAAGATAATCACTGATGAACGAGTTTCTTCAGGCATTTCTGGATTAGACAAGATAATAGAAGGAGGATATGAAAAGAACAGCGCTGTCTTAATAACCGGCGGGGGTGGCAGCGGTAAGACGATAGTAGGCGTACAGTTCTTAGTAGAAGGCATAGCCAACCATGATGAGACAGGAATCTACGTATCATTCGAAGAGAGCAAAGAAAAGTTCTACAAACATATGATACAATTCGGATGGGACTTAGAAGAATGGGAGAAAAAAGGAAGGTTCGTGTTTGTAAGCTTCTCACCGCAAGAGATGATAAAAATAATACAAACCAGAGGCACTTCTTTGGAAAGTGTCATAAAAGAGGTAAAAGCTAAAAGGATAACTATCGACAGCCTGTCAGCTTTCAGCGCCTTGTTTGAAAGAGAGAGCGATCAGAGGGAAATGCTTGTAGCATTGTTTAAGATGATATCCAAATGGGACTGCACAACAGTGGTCATAGCTGAAGAAGACCAAGACATAGTTAAGCCAAGGTCTACTGTTATGGGGCTGATGGCTGACGCGATAATCAGGCTTTTCATGATACTAAAGCCGGACTACACAATGGGCAGGGCTATGCAAGTCTTCAAGATGCGAGGGACGAAACACAGCTTCAAAGTTTTCCCAATCAATATAACTACAAAAGGAATAGAAGCGTACCCTGACGCTAAGATAGAGTGCACGTAAGGATTTTCTTTTTTAAAAATTTTTAATAGAAACATAGGCCCTATAAAAAAGTGGCGCCGCGGCTGGGATTTGAACCCAGATATCCTTTCGGAAACAGGATTAGCAATCCTGCGCGCTACCAGGTTATGCGACCGCGGCTTTAACGAATGATTATGTCTTGGAGTGTTTAAAAACGTTTCTAAAAAATCCGTATTCCAAGATTGTTTTTGATGGTAGAAACTTTTAATAACTTTATACACGTTTAGGATATAGTGATATTTTGATTTGTGAGGTTGATAATCTTGAAAAGGAGGTATGTCTTGACAATATTTTTGCTGGTGCTCGGCATATTCGTATCTTACGCTTATCACGACCGTAACACGATCACAGGCGCAGCAATAGCCAGTGGAAGTTGCGTAGACTCAGATAATGGTATAACCTCAGATGTTGCTGGAATCGTAGATTACGACGGTGAAAAGTATTATGATTCTTGCTTAGATAAAAACATGCTTAACGAGTACAGGTGCTTCCTTAATTTCACGACAGGAGTTTGGTCTATGGAACCTAGGAAGATAGTATGCCCATTACGCTGTTTAAATGGTGCTTGTGCAAAGTGAATTATCATTTGAAGAATATACTAACACCTGACCTGATAGCTTCTAAGTCCCCTTTGTAAGCTAATGACACTTCTACATGCGGAGAGAAACCGCATTTTTTACAGTCCATATCAGACCTTCCTTTGAGGTAACAGCCGTTTGTTATCGTGCCATCAGGGTTTGCGTTGTCAACGAGCCAGTCTACGCATTTCCAGTTGTTTTTTTTCATGGCTTCTAGCCCGGAGTAAGAGTTCATTATTTTATAACCTCCTCTTTTAAGGGCGATTATCTCTTCTAATAGTTTCTCTCGCTTGTCGAATTCTAAGAACAGGTCATCATTGTTGTTGTATGGATAATAAAACTGCAAGGTTATGCCTTTAACGTTTTTCGGAAGCAACTTGACAAGCTCTGGGATTTCTGAATAGTTCTTTCTGTTGGCGGTTATGTGCGCGAAAAGCTTCGGATGATAAGACTTTTTGACATTGTCAATAACTTTGTCGAATACGTTGCTGTTCCTAAGATTATTATGGGTATCTTTTAGGCCGTCTATGCTGAACCATAGGATATCAGTGTTGACATCTAAAGGTAAAGTTCCATTCGTGGTCATGCCTACGCTAAAGAAACTTTTCTTGGCAGATTTCACAACATCATGTATGCTATACGTCTTGTCTTTCCAGAGCATTGGCTCGCCGCCTTCAAAGACCACTATCCTGTTGCCACGCTCATGAAGTTCTTCCAAAACATTTCCGACTTGTTCAAAGGAAGGGTTTTTGCTCTGCATCATGTGAAACGGGCATTGATGGCAGGTTAGGTTGCAATCATAGGTCAGCTTGAAGCTACAAAGAAACGGCCTCTCTTTTTTGGATAGCACATAGTTGTTTAAAACGTACGCATCTACCTTTAGATTGTTAATTATTTTCATGTTTTTGAAGTGAAGAACTACCAAGTTTAAAAGGCTATCTCTTCTTCTTCACCTTTTCCATGTAAACCTTTCTTGTCGGGAAAGGTATGCCTATCTTTGCCTTGTTCAAGGCTTCGTATATCCTTTGTGTGGCTTCTTCCTGGACGTTGTACCTGTCGTCTATGGTTGATTCCTTATCCCAAGTGAACCATACGAATGTGACAAAGTTAAGGCCAGAATCGGCCATTCCTGTTAATATGACCTGGGGTTTAGGGTTATGCACTATATGCTTCATGCCTTGAAGTGATCTCAGGACAACTTTTTTAGTCTTCTCTACATCCGAGCCGTACTCTACTGAGAACTTTACCCCTACCCTGTTGCTTAGGTCCGGGAGTGAGAAGTTGGTTATGACGTTGTTCGCGAGCACGTTATTAGGCACTATCACTAGTTCGTTGTCATAGCCTCTTATTTTAGTGCTCCTTAAGCCTATGTCCTCTATGATGCCCTGCTCTCCGGTGTTTATCTTGACCTTGTCTCCTACTTTCAGGCTTTTGTCAATGACTATGGATATTCCTCCGAAGATGTTGGCTAGGCTGTCTTTGAGCGCTAAACCTAATACCATACCAGCTATCCCGATGCCTGCTAGCAGGCTTGTTACGTTGAAATTCCAGACTTTCAACAAAGCGACTATTCCTAGAATGAAGAACAGGACTTTTGACGACTTGTGGAATAATGGGATTAAAGCATTGTCTATGCTGCTTCTTGTTTTGACAGCAAAGTCTTTGCCCCATGCGTCTATCAAGACATCAGTGGTTTTTATGACTATGAATGTTACGAAGATAACAACTATAGAGAGTATAACATCATCTAGAACAATATTTACTTTTTCTGGAAGTGATAAAGGCACTAATGAAATATAAATCCCTAATAAGATTATAAGCCATGACATAGGTATCTTAATCTTTTCCACTATCAAATCGTCAATACTTGTTTTGGTCTTACTCGTCAACAATGGTGATATATGATGCATGATCCAACAAGCGGCCTTTGATAGTATGAAAAATCCTAAGAAGATAAGCCCTGCATGAAGCCATTTGTTAACTACTAAAAACCCTACAGAGCTGTTTTGTAAAATTTCAGTAATTGCTAAATACCCTTGTATCATTTCCATCGTAGATTTATTGAACAGGGACGGTTTTTAAAACTTTCTTTTCAGTCCCGCTTTATTATGCCCGGTATCGTCGTCTAGCAGGATGTTCTTAACAACGCCTTCGTGCATGATTTCAGGAATACCTACGCCCTCTAGGTCTTGGTGATAAGGCGCTGCGTCGTCTAACGTTCCTATACCATAAGCGAGGTAGAGTCCTATACTTTTTTTAGCATAATGCTCCTTCAAGTCTTGCTCGTCGAACCTTTTAGCTATCACGCCTAACGCATAAGCCATCTCGGCTGCTTTCTTTATGTCCTCTTTTGTTCCGTTCTTAAGGATTAGCCCATTGTCATATAGGCGATTAAATTTCTCAGTAAGGCTTTCTGCACGGGAAACGTGCTCTTTCTTCTTTTTCTGCTCGCGGTTGAGCAGGTCTAAAGTCTTCTCTTCTAAATCCCTCTTGAGTATGAAAGTTTTAGGAAGCCTCATTTTACCTGTTCCAGTATGGTTTGATGTTTTTAAGCTTTGCTGATAAAAAACGAACATTTAATAAAACCCTGCTTAATAATCTTTTAGAAAATGATACTAATCGACGGCAGTCACGGAGAAGGCGGAGGCCAGATACTGCGGACAGCGGTAGGATTAGCGGCGCTCACGCAGCAGCCTTGCAAGATAACAAGCATCCGCAAAGGAAGATGCGACTCTGGCATGAAAGAGCAGCACTTGCAAGCGGTAAACGCCGTAGCCAAGCTTTGCGACGCCAACATGGTCGGTGCTGTTAAGAATTCTGAAGAGTTAGAGTTTTATCCGTTAAAGCTGAGAAGCGGAAGCCTACCAGTGAATATATCTACAGCCGGATCAGTAGGGCTGGTCTTGCAGGCTTTGCTGATACCATCCTCTAAGACAGATGTTAATATAAGAGTGACTGGCGGAGCGACCTACGGCAAATGGGCTGCACCTTTCGACCACATGAGCCAAGTGTTATTCCCTTTGCTTAACAAGATGGGCTACAAATTAAAATACAATCTCATCAAGGACGGCTTCTTCCCTAAAGGCGGAGCAGACGTACAAGTCCACGCCTATGAGTCAAAGCTCAAACCATTAGACATTACAGAGAAAGGAAAAGTCTTAGCGATAAAAGGAAGGTCAGTAGCCTCTTTGTCCCTGAAGACGGCGCAAGTGGCTGAGAGGCAGGCCAAAGCAGCAAGGAAAGGCTTATTCAAATACTTCGGAGTAGACGCTAAGATAAGCTCAGAATACCAAGACACATTATGCCCCGGCTCAGGGATACAGCTATGGGCCGAGACAGAAAACACAGTCATCGGAGCTAACGCATTAGGGGAGGTAAGCAAGAGGTCAGAGACAGTCGGCGGAGAAGTCGTCAACAGCCTAATCGCCGAGTACGAGAACGGCTGCGTAGACAAGCACACAGCAGACCAGCTCATACCTTACATGGCATTAGCCGGAGGAGGAAAGATCCTAACATCAGAGGTCACAGGCCACATCCTAACCAACGCCCATATCACAGAACAGTTCCTGCCAGTCAAGTTCAAGATAGACGGGAGGCTTATAGAATGCGTACGAGCCTAGAAAACTATGTAAACAAGGTGTTAGGAGAAGCTAAAGGATTTTTGAAAGACCAATTCCCAGAGATATATCAAGACATTGGAATAAAGATAGGGGTAAAATACGCAAAAGAGAAAACTGATTATGACTACACCATGGCATACAATCCTGGGATCAAGTGGATACTCCTTCTCACTTCTGAACGCCCAGAAAAACCAAAAGACGATGACATAGTGAAAAGCGCTTTAGGCATAAAGATGAAGAGGAAAAACGCTTACCTCACATCGATAATCCATGAGATAGGGGAAGCGATGTACCTGAAAGAGCTAAAAAACAGAAATATGACAATAAGCTATTATGACATTGACGTTTCACACACAGTAGCCACAAGCTTAGAAATCCACGCTCTAGAAAAGCTCATCCAACAGAGCACTGGAGAAGACAAGAAAGATTTTATGAGAAGAAAAAAAGCGAGAATGAAAGAAATAAAAAAATACAAGCTTAAAGGGGTCTAAAAATAGAATTTAAAAACTGTTCATCAGTTCAAAAAGAAAAAACATACTGCAGAATCTGAAAACCTATTTAGAGAAGATGTTAAACTTTTAAAAGAGGATACTAAGGTTTATTTCAATAGATTATTTCACTCCAAGACACATTAACAAGATAGCTTTTTGGACATCAAGACGGTTGCGTGCCTGGTCATAAACTATGCTCCTCTCAGAGTCTAACACCTCATCACTGACCTCATAACCCCTATGTGCTGGCAGGCAGTGCATGAAATAAGCGTTGTTCGTCAGCTTCATCATTTCTGGGTTCACTGTCCAGCCTTTGAAGTCATCCATCCTTTTCTTAGAGTCAGCCTCTTGGCCCATCGAAATCCAAGTGTCAGTGTATACGACATCCGCGCCTTTGACAGCTTGCTTATAATCATTGGATAAAATGACTTTGCCGTTCTTCTGGTCTTGAGCGTACTTAACAACTTCTGCTAACGGCTCGTAACCCTTCGGAGTGGCGACTCTTATCTCCATCCCAGTCTTGGCGCAGCCGATTATCAAGGTGTTACAGACATTATTGCCGTCGCCTACGTAAGCTAATTTTATTCCTTTCAGCTTTCCGAACTTCTCGTAGACAGTCATGAGGTCGGCCATGGCCTGGCAAGGGTGGTACTTGTCGCAAAGGCCGTTGATCACTGGAACCCTGCTGGCTTCTGCCATAGCAGCTACGTCCTCGTGCTTGTACACACGGGCCATTATCACGTCAACGTATCTTGCGATGCACTTGACCTCATCTTTCAAGCTACCAAGAGTGAAATTAGTAGTCCTCCAGTCTAAGTACTGGGCGTGACCGCCTAATTGTGTCATCGCTGACTCAAAGCTAATCCTAGTCCTGGTAGAAGTCTTCTGGAAAATCATCGCTAACGTTTTGTTTGTCAGTTTGTTGTAGTACTTCTTAGGGTTCTTTTTCATCTCTACAGCTTTTTTTATCGTTTTAAGTATTTCATCACCGCTCAATTCTTTCAATGTTAAGAAATGCATACGTATCACCTTCCGTTAAGTTTTTTCAGTAGTTTAACTGGGATTTTCAGCTTTTAAATTTTTTCTTATGCAGTTATCGAATAAGGCTTTCAAAAGGTTTAAAAAGACTTGATAACTTAGTAATCCTCAGCGTGGTGGGGCAGCCAGGAGATAATTAACAACCTGAATGCCCGTCGATTCAAACCTTAAGGTTTGATGCGGAAGGCCCATATGGCACTTTGCCTCGGACACCCGGAAGAAGATATTTCATATCTTCTGGGCAAAGGTCGGTGGTTCAAATGAACACGTTCAGTGTTCGGAGACTCCACTCCCCGCTACTTATAATCAAACGCCGTTTTTTATCTGGTCGGTAATATGCATATTAATTTCGTCTACGACTCTTCTTAAAAGAACATCACTTATGTAAAGATGGCATATTCCAGTATCAGATTTTTTTAATGAACTTTTGCAATTAATAACCTCAAATTTGTTAACATCAAAATCTAAATTAGTTGACCAGTAATTTTTTACAACATTACGCTCATTTGACGAATGGAAAATTTGGAAACATTTCTTTGGATAGTCCTCTTTTTTCAGAATCCTACTTGTATCTAATTCTTCTATAACCTTGTTTAATAGATAAGGGTTCTTATTAGTAATCTCAAACCGGTAATAACTTTTTCCATTAATACTATTAAGCCCTTCACCTTTTAGGAAACCCATCGCCCAACAGAATCTTGGTGTAAGCTTAATGAATCTAGGGAAGAGCCTTTCATGAACTTTTTTCATTAGCGTTTTAGTTGTTACGTAATAAACTCTTACTCGGTCAGATTTTATTTCGCATTGAATGGAATATCGTGTTTTCGTAGACCATGAAGGGTAAGTTAATTTGCCATCCATTAGTTCCTTGATATCGATTAATTCCATATCTATTAAAAATGTCATTTCTCATTTATAAATTTCCTGCACACGCTTGTCCAGTTGTCCAGTACCCGAGAGTTTATCGACGGTAAAAATCGTGGAGAGTTTCCGGAATGGCTAGTTGTCCTTCTGATGTTAAGAAATCTTTTTCGATTCCAGACAACTAAGAAGTGTTTCGAGTAGCGTTAGTATCACGCAACAAGTCCTATAGCTTTGCCGCAAAAGAACTTGCTACTGAACATTAACAGTAATATCCTTTGTTCTATCTTTTGTATTCTTTTGTTCGTATTAAACAAACTTGCGATTAGCTCATGTTTTCTTTTTATCGACAGGACCTGTTCTATCAAGGCAGGCTTGTGTTTGCTATTAATTATCATTTTTGCTACGTCCTCCCCTGAAGCCATAGCGAAGTATATCCCCTCTCCTGTAAGCCCAGACGTGAAGCCTGCAGCGTCGCCTGTAAGGAATTTGTTGCCAAACTTGAATCCTTTATAATCATAATTTATAGGCGCTGATTCAAAAGTGCTATTAGAAACTTCAAAATCGTTTTGTTTGCACCACATGTCAAGGTTTTCCTTCATTTTTTTCGCTGAAACAATCTTTGGGTCTCCGCCTGTGCCTATCGAAGTTAGTTTACTATGCGGAGCTATCCATCCGTACCACTGGCCAAATAAGTCCGGGCTTAAATGGATCTCCATGTTATCAAATTTTTGTTTTGTCCAATACTGCATTCCCAGTCCTGTACCAGTAGGCAAGCCTATACTTTTTCGGACTATAGAATTACTACCATCAGAGCCTACGAGATTGTTGAAATAGATTTTAACTCCGCCGCATATAACGAACTCTTTGTTGATTTCTGAAACAAGCGAGCCCATCTGGATGTTTGCCCCGGCTTTTTTTGCCTGCTTCATCATCCATAAACTTAATGATTTCCGGTTTAATGTTGCTACACAAGGCTTCTCGCTTTTTATCTCTTTTTTATCATTCGGTGTCGAGATGACTAATTTGTTAAACTTCTTCTCAAAGATATCATCAGGAAGTCCCATGTAGCGGGTTTTTTCTGTTATGCCCCACATTCCAGTGCATACTTTTCTTTCGAATTTTTGTTTTTGTTCCAGAAGTATAAAGTCTTCATCATTCTCTGCAAGGACTTTTGCGCATCTTAGCCCTCCTGGTCCTGCACCGATTATTACTGTTTTGTACTTGATCATTGTTTCTTCGCGTTAGCCCACATGAAGTTGAAATAGCTCCTGTAAGCTTTCGCTGCTGTTTTGTTTTCTATGATTATTCCTTCTGGCTCGTCTGTCCAGATTATTATCGCGATCTTGTCGCCGTATATGTTCGTGACTGCCGGGCTTTCCTCGATGTCTGGCGCGTGCCTGTACTCGCTGGTCTTAGAGTCTATCTCCTTCCTGCCCGTCCGTATTATCAGTTTGGTCTTTATGTTATTCTCTTTCTTTAGCCTGTCAAACTGTACTGCGAATTCTGGCATCCTTTCTGAGAACTGGCCTTCTGAGCCGAATACGAAGTTGTCTTGCCCTGTCCTTGCGATGTCCAAGAATATCGTTTTTATGCCCTTGATGCCTTTGAAAAGCCTTACTTGGCCCTCTATCTTTGCCGCTTTATGCCTCGCCTGGAGTTCTGGGAGCACTGCTTTGACGTCTTCTTCCTGCTCTCTCAGATAGTCAAGCAACCGTTTAGGGCCTGTGACTTGGAACCATTTCACGCTGCCTATCAAGACGTAGCTTACTAATCCTTTTTCTTGTAATGATCTCAATGAGTTGTAGCAGCTGCTCCGGTCTATCTTTGCCAGCTTGGCTATCCTGCCTGCTTTTGTCGAGCCGTGATCGTTCAACGCTAAGTATACTTTTGTCTCATTAGGGCTGAACCCCAGGTTTTCTAGCACTTTTTCGACTTCCATGATTTTTAGAAGCATGCCCATGTTTATAAATATTGTTGTTTATATTTCTACAACAGAATTTTATATACTTGCCCAGCCCTTAGAGAACAAGAAAGGTGGTGAAGGGAGGACAAGAAAATGAAACTAGAAGGCATCAAAGAAGAAAAGACCTACCGCATAGATAACCTGGACAAGCTAGCGGAAGGGCTTGCAAAAGACTATGACATAAGCCACAAGCAGTATGACGGGCTCGGATGCTCGAATTTCAAGATAAAATACTGCTATGAGTTCGCGGAAAAGGGCACAGGCAGGCTGAAGGGAAGCCTTGAGTACGTAATCAGCAAGCGAGACGGATACTGGTGCAGCTTTGAGCTTGAAGGGGAGATAATCCGTCTTAGGCTGCCAGAGTATAATGAATACGGGCTGCCGGATGCGCTTGGAAGGCACTCGAAATGCAGGAACAAGGAGCAGTTCGAGAAGGACAAAAAAGAGAGGCTGGAAATGGAAAGAAGAAATCGCGAGGCTGATGAGATAGACAGCATCAACAGGGCAGTAAGCAGGTACTACGAGACAGGCGACTCCCACGATTTCATAGGAGAATAAAAGGAGGAAAAATGAAAAGATACGACAAACGCACAGGAAGGATACAGCAAGAGGACAAAGGATGCAAAACTGTGAGGAGGAAAAAATGGACGGCATCATAAGAACCATACTGCTTTACAGCCAGATACTAGGAATAGAAGGAAATGAAGAAATAAAGATATTAAAAGAAATAACAGAAGAGAAACTGAAAAACTACTTTAAAGAAGCGTCCTACGAGTCGCTACAAGAATTGCTAACACGCAACACAAGCCTAGAGAACAAAATCGGCATCTTAGACGGATTCTTAGAGCTGCACAAAAAACTAAGCCTGAGCGAAGAAAAGATCAAAAACCGAATCAAAGAAGAATATGAATCTGAGCTAAGAACAGACAATCTAAAAATACTGCAGGAAAAAATGATAAGCTACGGCAAACATTTCCTAGACAAAGGAGCAATCGAGGAGAATTACCTAAAAGATATTTGGCGCAATAAGGTACAAGGGTTTATGCTTAGCTGTATAACCTTTGAAGTTGAAAACAACTACTTACGGTACCTTGTAGGAGCGGAAGGGGACATCACAAAAGTGCCAATCGAAACGTTCTTAGAAGAAGTAAAAAAACGGACCTTCAACAATCTTGAGAACCTAAACAAAGAGCTTAACCGCATATACAAGACAGAAGATTTCAGCAAAAAAGAAACAGCGACCCTCTGGGAAAAAGCGATGAACAGGTTAAGCATCAAAGATGAATGTGATAAAGAAGGTAACATAGAGTATACTTATCCGGGAAGTTATGGGTGTAGATACACCATACCAAGCTTCAAGATGCTATACAAAGCAGAGATTGAGATGAGTGACCAGATTCTAAAAGAAATACAAAATGCCCATAAGGATTTAGAAGAAATGGTTAAACTCTCTGAAAAACCTGGAGTCTCGATAGATACGGAGTTAAAAGGAAAACGCACATCGCTAAATGAGAAGAAAAGGACCATTCAGCGCATGCTTAAATCTAAAAAAATAGAAGTAATCATCGCAGCGAATCTAAAGTACCACGACAGCAATAGCAGCCAAAAGTATATCCTCGGCGTGAATGAAGACAGGATGGCGCTTGCTTCTGACGAATCTGGATACCACAAGGACATAACAAGCAAATATGAACTTTACGAAGGGATTCTCGGCGGAGGCTACATAACAGTCGGAATAAAAGGGAACAGGGAGAGAATAGAGAATGTGACAGTAAACGGCATAAGCATAGATTATGGAAAGGAACCAAGAGACATAACATTGGAGATACTGAGAAAAGCTATGCCTTGGTGCGATATCAAAATTAAACAATAATAATGAGGCAAAAATGGGAGAGAAAACAGACTACGGGCTCATAGCCCTTATTCAAAAAATCGTGAATGAAGCCACTATAAGCAACGTATCCATGGACATAACAGGATCCAGCGGAAAAACCTATGGGTGCAAATTCTTAAAATACAGTATAGAAGTGAAACTTTGCGATAAAGTAAACAAAGAAGACACTGGAAGTATAAGTCTAACTATCAATGGAGTTGAGATAGATGATAATAATATCGGTCCAAAAGAAGGATATGCCATTATAATATACAAAGGGAAAGGAAAAGAGCTTGACATAAACACGATGTTGGACATCCTAGAAGGGCTTGGCATAGACACTGGAAAAGAATACAGCCAAGTGATAAAACACAACAATGAAGAGGCTAGAAAAGAGATAAGCAGAAGAATTCTGGAAGAACAAAACAGGGTAGATCCTGGCATAGAGGCGACCAAGAAAGGCTGGCACAGAATAGACGACTACCCTTGACAGCCTTTTAATTTTGTTGTTTAAATTTCTACAACAATAAATTATATACTTTTCTAACCGCACTAAATATGGCAAAAGCCAGGAGGTAAAAAAATGGGAGGAGAATACCACGAAAGACTGGACAAAGCAATGGAGCAATACAGAAAAGCACAGTTTGGATCAGGTAAAAACCTTGGAACTGCTCTAGAAAGAGCATACAACAGTCTGACAGTAGCGATAAGATACGGTGAACTGACACCATGGCAGAAAGAATCGCATGCGAGAAACCTTGAACTGCTGGTAGAAAACCACAATCAAATAGCAACTAAAAAGTACTTCTGGAAAACAGCATCATGGATAACAGGAAATAAGAAAATAATACCAACATACTGGATAACAGGAAGAAAACTGAAAAGAGAAATCAAGAAGACAGAACAAGTGAAAAATGAATGCCAAAGAATACAAGAAGAAGCCATCAGAGAAGGAAACGAGGCAATAAGATGCGAAAAACATACGTACTGACCGGAGGACCAGGGGTAGGAAAAAGCTCGATAATATTGGCTTTAGAGCAGAAAGGCTACACAGTAGTGAGAGAAGCAGCAGAAGACTGGATAAAACTCCAACAAGCAAAAGGCATAAAACAGCCATGGCTAGAGCCTGACTTCCAAGACCAGATACTGAAGCTGCAGAAAGCAAGAGAGTACAAGATAAGAAACTCAAAAAACAAGGTCTTCATAGACAGGGGCACACTAGACGGCCTAGCATACTACCAGATTAATGGCAAAGAACCGAGCAAGATGATGAAAACAGAAATCTTGAAACTGGAAAAAGACAAACGATACGAGAAAGCCTTCATCATAGAAAGCCTAGGAAGCTGCGAAACAAACGATGTAAGGAGAGAAAACCTTGACGAGGCCCTAAAGCTTGAAAAGCTGCAAGAGCAGAACTACAAAAATCTCGGCTATGAGGTTATAAGAGTGCCTTCAGGAACGGTTGAAGAAAGAGTAGGGTTTCTAGAAAGAGAGATACGATTGAAGAATTAAAAAAAAAGATATAATCTCTAGTTTTTTGAATCGCTTTTCTTATCAAGCAAGTATTCATCCAGAAGGCTTTTCAAATCCTCTTTCTCTATGTCGCCTGCTCGGCTGTAGACTTCCTTGCCTTTCTTGAAAAGCATGGTTTTAGGAATATACCTCACTTTGTAATCTTTGGATATTGTTCTCTCCTCTTTCTTGTCTATCTGATCGAGCACCACTTGGCAGAAGACTACTTTTCCCTTGTATTCTTCAGCGACTTTGTGGAACGTAGGAGAGTATTCCCTGCAAGGACCGCACCAAGTCGCCCCTATGTCTACTGCTACGTAATCG
>VGLX01000006.1 GCA_016866645.1 Candidatus Woesearchaeota archaeon
GAAGTGTATATTTAGCCCCCGCTCTTCTAAAAATAGAAAAGTTTATATAGTCATTATAATAATTATAATTACTATAACGATTATAATAACAATGATAAGGCGTGATTAGAATGGTAAACCCTATTATTAAACCCGACCCAAGAGAGAACAAAACAACGATCCAAATAAGCAAAGAAACCAAAGACCGCCTCACCCAACTAGGCTTAAAAGGAGAAAGCTATGACCAGATAATCACCCGATTAATCCTAAACACCCCAAAAGAGATTATAAACCTTAAAGAACATGACACTACAGGCCATAAAGAACAAATTACCCTAACACTCGAAAAACCTACTAAACCGTCATTCGGACAAACCAAACTCTCAGAAAATATCACAATCACAAGATATGAAAGGCTCACCATTTCGATAATAGACCGCATCAACCCCAAGCACTATTACGGTCCAATGCTAACCCTTGAAATAAGCTACAATAAGCCGGTCAGCAAAGACGACGGACTATACCAAATAGACCTGAAAATAGATAAAGCGATCTTTGATAACGAAGCCTACAGCCCCAAAGAGTTTTTCGGAGTGCTGCAAAAAGACATGGTCTACTGTGAAGAATTCACTTATTACTACCTTAAATCCGTGCTCGAAATACTCAGGATAGAATTCAAAAAATCAAACTTTTTCTTCAAAGAGTTTGACGATTATTTCGAGCTGGCAAGATGGAGAACCTTCCTGCTAAATTCCAAGCTCAGCCCAGAGGTATTATCCAGCGACATCGAAAGCGTACTATACGACCTTAAAAATGAAAAAACTAACAAGAACCTGTTAGAAGACATCAAGAACTCTTACTACAACAAGATAAAAGAGTACGGGAGATTCAAATAAACCGATACACGATGGCAGAACTGAAATTCTTGCAAGAATTCTTCGCAAAAAACAAATGCGAACTGAAAAACATAACAGTAACACTAGAAGAAAGACCCTGCTACGACATAAGATCCGAAGACTACAGGTTCAGGGTGAAAATCGCCGAAGTCATTGACGAACTAGACATACGCTACAGAGACCTAGCCATAGAAGACCACCATAAACAAGCAAAACACCAAAAACCCCACATCCAATTCAAACTTCACGCGGACCGGCTAGGCCACATATACATCTCCCTACCCGTAGAAAACGTAAACGAATACAAGGAATACATACTCAGCTTCCTGGACATCATCGGATCAATCCTGATAAGACTAGACAACACCAACAAAGAGCTGCAAACCACCTTCATGATACTTAACAATTTCAAAAAAATCCGGGGCAAAGGAAACAAAATCAAACAACTAGTATACGACCACTATAACAAAAAAGAACTGAAACTCATCGACCTAGAAAAGAAAGAAAGAGACATAACACCAGAAGACCTAAAACAAATAAAAAGCATACCCCAAATATCCCCCTTCTTCGAAAAAATATAAACCTCTGCTGTGTCCTACACTGCACTACCAGCGCCCTTGAAAAGCGGGGCGGAGCGCTGAACTATGGGTTCAGAGCGCAAGACGTTAGAATATTCGGTAGCTTCGAAGATGCAAAAATACCCCATGCTAATCCCGGCACATAACTTCTTCTGAAGAGGTTAATACTAATCCGGTTCCATCAATATACGCAGAAATCTCATAAGGGTGACAGCCTAGCCCTCCGGTGTGTATCGGAAAACTAACCCTTTTCATACCCTTCTTTATGCTTCTGAGATATTTAAACCCTTCTGAGCGTGAAGTCTCTTTCTGCGCGTAATACTGGGCTACATTTAAAAGTGTACAGTCTTACGTTTCGGCTCCGGAACGCTGCCCAACAAGCAGGAGGTCAGCAAGTTCTGCAAGGAAAAGCTCAGCCAAGGCTACACCGAAAAACAGATACTAGAAGCAGCCAAGCAAGCAGGCTGGGAAGAAGAAGAGATACGAGAAATGCTGAAAGGAATGAAAAAATAATCAAGGCACAAATTCGGGCTTTAATCCCTATTCGTCTTCTTCAAACTTTTCAGGGATTAAGAACCAGATGAACCTTACTAACAGCACTATCAAAACTGCCAAGGTCATGGCTGCTCCGAACGTTAGCAAGTCTAGTGGAATATTAGAATAGACCAATATGGCTATGAGGTAAGCTAGGACGTTTATCGGAAGAGTAGACGTTATCGAGAATGCCAGGCTTTTAGGCAAGACGTGGAAGAAGTTGAGTATTATCAAGCCCAAGCTTATGACTATCAGTATTATAGCTAGTGAGGATTTCATGCTTATCGGGAACAATGTGTTACTCACGTATAACTTACGTATGAGGTCCATGCTGACGAAGAAAAGCACCAAGCTGTTCTCGTAAGCGCTGTTCCATCCCATGTCCTCGAACTTGTACCTTCCGAAGTATATTTCGCTTAGAACAGCTGTTACTACTAGAGGGATGACTATCCAAAGCATGTGAGAATGGTTGTAAGGCGCTATAGCTATGTCTTTGAACCTTTCCAAGAACATGTTGATCCATTCCATCTTGTTACCTCGCTCTTGTGCTTTTTGGTTTGATGAAAAGGCTGTTCCTAGCGGCCCTTACTTTAGCCTTAGCCTTTTGAATATCCTGGTATTGTATCACTCTCTTGTTGCCGATGCTCATGATTCTGGGCAGTCCTGATTCTTTTTTCTGTTCCGGCTTCTTCTCTTCTTTCACAGGCTCTTTTTTCTCTTCAGGTTTCGGCTCTGGCTTCTCCTCTTCAACCTTAGGCTCTTCCTTCTTTTCAGGCTCAGGCTCTTGCTGCTCTGCGAGTTTTCGCTGTTCCTCAATCTTTTCGAAGGCTTTTCTCATCTCTTCTTCAGATTGTTTCTTCTTAAGCTCCTGCTCCTCTTTGAACATCTTCTTGTTGATATTGTATATGTGGCGTTTATTATAAACCGCGAATCCTAGTGAGCCTACGAATACGAACACGCAACCCCAGAATATCACGTAAAACGCCACTAGCAGCGTTGTGAACATGTCCATGCCTCCGATATTGATGCCTGTGTCTCTCATCATAGCTTGCGACTTTTCCAGCTGCCATATCACAAACCTCATCACGATACCTATCACCAGACTGGTCATAGCATAGTTAATGAGTGCGAGGTAAGATTTTTTACGATCCTCGTCTTCTTTACCCTTCCTGAAGCTTTTGAGCCATTCGGAATCTGTCTTCTCTTTCTTGAGGAAGTCTTTAAGCACGAAGTCTACGAACTTCTGAGGATACTTCTTGAGAAGGTCGACTTCTATATCTTCCAGGTTCCTGCCTTGCTGTATCTGGAACTCTATGTTCTTCTTTAAAGAATCGACTTCTTGCTTCTTAATGCTTAATATGCTCAACTTATGAAACCTCTTTTTATTATCTGTAGAATGGGCGCTTTTTGTTTAAAAATGTTGCCTTTGCTTTTTAATAAGAATATGTAAACAAAAACATTTATATACTACTTGCTATGGGATAGTGGTAACAAAATGTTTGGATTTGTTGAAAGGATAAGCCTATGAAAGTGCCTGATATTTTTGTTCCGGAAAAGAATTTGGAGGTTAATATAAAGAGGTTGTTGAAAGAGTCGCGGAAGCCTGTGGTGGCTCCGTTGGAGTATAGTGGATTTGATGTTATTAGGGGGGCTGATACTTATGCTCAGGGCATTGCAAAGCTGAAAGAACAAGGAAGAAAGCCTTTTACTTTTTTTGAGAATGTTGGGGCGAGGATTGCTGATTACGAAGCCAACGGTGAAAATTCTGAGTTGTTTGGGACTTGGCTTGATTCTGTTACTGGTATCGTGTATAAAGCAAAAAGCACAAAGTTTAAGATAATCTTAAGGTCTGATAAGTTAGAAAATATTCCGCAGGATTTTGATCAAAGTTTTATACCTATTGACTATAATGCTGAGAAAGGCATAGAATTTGACAGCAAAAAAGGCGAATACGACAGATTGTTAACAAGGAAGGAAGTTAAGAATCATAAGTTCTGGATTGCTGTAATGGGTGGTGACAAGAAAAAGCTTGCTAGATATGTTGACTTTTGGTTTGATAGAAAAAAGGTGAAAGAAGGGATGGGCGTTTACTTGAGAAGCAATACGGACAGTGATGAGTTGCGGGCTCTAGTCCTCGGCAGCGGCGACTACAGTTCCGATGCTGATGGCTTCAGCCTCCTCGACTACTTTGCCCGTTTTGCTTCGGGTGCCCAACGAAAGTAACCGCCGAAGGCGGTCGCGTTCGATAATAAGTACGATTAGCCTTTTTTTTCGAAAACTTTATAATTTTCTTGTTTTAACACTAATCTTGCCTTGCACTACGATTAGAGATTTTTGACATAGTAACAATTTGAAGTAGTGATCAAGTGCTTGGGCTACACGTCCTTTCATTACGACAGTCCCAGCTAAAGGGCCGTTATAAAATACAGCTGCGACAGCAATGAAGCAGCAGTGCACCAAGGATGAAAGGGCTACACGGCTTGCGGGCTCTAGTCCTCAACAACGACAACAACAATTCCAATGCTAATGGCAACAACAACCTCAACAACAATGCCCGTTTTGCTTCGAATAACCCGAGCACAACAAGGCACCAGAAAATGGAGCATGACCTATACCAAAAACTGTGCTCCTACGAAAACCTTGAACTAGCTTGGCGCAGAGCCAGAAGGCATAAAACCCTCAAGCCTTATGTTATCGAATTTGAGAAGAATCTCAAAGACAACCTTCTTCTACTAAGGGCTGAGATTTTGTTTCATTCTTACAGGCCAAAGCCTCTAGAAACTTTCATCATCCGAGACCCTAAAACGCGAAAGATTAGTAAGTCTGATTTTCGTGACCGAATCGTCCATCATGCAGTTTGCAACATTATCGAGCCAGTATTTGATAAAACGTTTATCCATGATAGTTATGCCAATCGCAAAGGCAAAGGAGTTATCAAAGCATTAGAACGATTTGACAAGTTCAAACGGAAGGTTTCGAGAAACGATACTAAACCCTGCTTTGTCTTAAAAGCTGACATCAAGCGCTATTTTGACACAGTAGACTATGAAATACTGGTTCAAATCCTAAAGCAGAAAATCAATGACGCACATATAATCTGGCTTATCAAAATCATTCTTGGAAACCATCGCACAAAAGAAAATGGCAAAGGCATGCCCCTCGGCAATCTTACTTCACAGTTTTTTGCAAATGCTTACTTGAATGAACTCGACCGATATATAAAACACACTCTTAAAGTTAAGTATTATATCCGCTACGTGGACGATTTTGTAATCATGGAAAATAGCAGGGAGAAACTGGAAGGATATAAAGTTGCAATCAATGGGTTTCTAAAGACCATAAAACTTGAACTGCATCCTGACAAGTCAAAAATATCCAGAATCAAACAAGGCATTTGTTTTCTAGGATTCAGGAACTATTACTACCACAAGTTATTGAAGAAGAGCAACATAAGAAAGATGGAAAATAAGCTGTCAAAGTTTAAAGAACAGTTTGGAAATAATAAAATAAGATACGACAAGATTTACGTCAGCATCGAAGGTTGGATTGCCTACGCGCACTATGGTAACACTTACAAACTAAGAAAAAAGATACTCAAAAAATTTGAAGAACTATTTCCTAATCAAATTGCAAATACAGAAATAAACAGATGGGTTAGCATATTAAAATCGGTCACCGTTCACGGAGATAAAACAAACCTTTAAAAACATGGAAAATCGGAATCATAACTATGGTACTTGACAAGCTAGGAGAATCATTGAAGAACACTCTGAAGAAGATAGCTGGAAGCATATTCATAGATGAGAAGCTGATAGATGAGCTGGTCAAGGACATACAAAGGGCATTACTGCAGGCGGACGTCAACGTCCAGTTAGTCTTCAACCTATCCAAAGAGATAAAACGAAGAGCATTGGATGAGAAGCCTCCGAAAGGGATAAGCCCGAGAGAGCACCTAGTGAACATCGTATACGAAGAGCTTGTGAGGTTCTTAGGAAAAGAAAAGGCAGAGATAAGAATCGAGAAGAAAAAGCCTTTCAAGATAATGATGGTTGGACTGTTCGGATCTGGAAAAAGCACAACCGTCGGAAAACTAGCAAAGTATTACGCAAAACGGGGATACAGGGTAGCGTCATTAGGATTGGACGTCCACAGGCCGGCAGCTCCTGAGCAGCTGAGGCAAGTCTCGGAGCAGGCAGGCATACCATGTTTTATAGAGAAAGGGGAGAAAGATCCTGTGAAGATTTACAAGAAATATGAGAAAGACTTCTCGAAATACGATCTGCTGATTGTAGACACTGCAGGAAGAGACGCTTTATCTAAGGATTTGATCGAAGAGATAGAGCTCCTGAACAGGACGATACAGCCTGACGAGAACTTATTAGTCATATCCGCAGACATAGGCCAGGCGGCGCAGAAGCAGGCAGAGCAGTTCCACCAGAGCTGCGGAATTACAGGGGTCATAGTAACCAAGATGGACGGCACAGCCAAAGGCGGAGGAGCGTTAAGCGCATGCGCTATCACAAAAGCACCGATAAAATTCATCGGCCTAGGAGAAAAGATAGATGACCTAGAAGAGTTCAACCCGAAAGGATTCGTAGGACGACTGCTAGGCATGGGAGACCTAGAAGCTTTGCTGGCTAAGGCTCAGGAAGCGATAACCGAAGAAGAAGCCAAAGACCTAGGCAAGAAATTCCTGAAAGGAGAGTTCAACTTCTTGGACCTGTACGAGCAGATGCAGGCAGTCAAGAAGATGGGACCATTGAGCAAGATAATGGACCTACTACCCGGATCAGGCGGGCTGAACATACCCAAAGACGTCCTTAACGTCCAGGATGAGAAGCTGAAGAAATGGAAGTACATATTCCAAAGCTGCACTAAGGAAGAGTTAGAAGATCCTGAGATCATCACCAAGGAAAGGGTGGACAGGATATCCAAAGGCTCAGGAGTCTCAGCATCAGACATAAGAGAATTGTTAAAGATGTACCAGCAGAGCAAGAAGCTGATGAGGATGATGGGCGGTATGGTCGGAAAAGATGGGGAAGAGCAGGACATCAACAAGCTGATGAGGAAGTTCAAGGGAAAAATACCTAAAGGCTTAGGCAAGCTTAAAGGCATGAAGAAGATGAAGTTCTGAGAAAATAACATTCCTGACAAAAACTCAAGTTTTGAAAGACTCAATATAGGAATTTCACCACAATAATATTAATAAAGAATAAGAAAAGATTTTATAATTTGCAATAGGCTGCGGCTTTTGGGAAAGAAACCCTCAAAGCTTTAGATTCATAAACATGATAAAAACGGAGGGAATAAAATGGTACAATTCCAAACTGTCTTTCTGAAAATGGCTGAATTTGCGGAAAAAGAATTTCCTGAAGAGTGCGAGAAGGCGCAAAAAGAATACAAAGAAAAAACATCGGGCATCAAGGTAATAAGCTCAGGAGCGTTTGGCATAGGATTTTTCTCATGGTTCGTACTGGAAAGAGAGATTTCGGGCAGCGAGCTAACCCCTGCAGAAATTTACTATTACAAATTCTTTGATGATATACCAGAAGATGAGCTCGAAACAGTGGAAAGGCTTAAGGACGCCAGACCGGGCATATACGAAGTCACCGAACGGCGAGGCAAAAAGTATATGGTAAAGGACGTGTTTACAGAAGAACTTTTTCATGTCAAGACAAAAGACCTTGACCTCAAGCTGGACGTTGACGACCTTATAAAAGCAACACTTGTCAAGATAAGCGACAAGAACTACATATTTCACGGCGGCATAAACGTATGCTCTGACGGTTCTAAAGAAAAGATGCTTGAGCGTATCAAGAAAAGCGCGGAATTTGCCAAGATCCAGATGGAAAAGTTTTTCGAATACTTCAAATGCTACGACCCTGAGTTCAGAAGCATGAAGGAAGCCTTCGAAGCGAATATAAGATTTATGGAATGGTACAACAAACAGCGTTCAGCAGAGCTGGGCATAAAACCCCAAAAGTTAGACACACCAGAGTTCGAGATAGAAGAAGAATTTGAAAGGGTAGGACTGATATGCACTGAAACAGGCATATGCACGGTGCCGAACTATGGTTATATAAAAGACTTGTTTACAGGAAACTACAAAAAATTGCAAGACTTTGAAGATCTGCTCTATGACGTCATAGAAGAAGAGGCTTACATACCAAGCAGCATACTCAAAGATCTTATGATCAAGAACAAGGAAAACTGCGTAAAAGTGTTCAAAGAAGCTTACGAAGGCATAAAAGGCTTTGATGACGCGCTTGAACTTGCAAGAGAGCACAGGGAAGACTTTGATAAGAAGGAGCCTGTAAGGGTCGTCGCAGCCCAGCCTGAGGAACTGAAAGGCCTTGGGAACAGAAAAAAACCTGAAGCAGAGTTTTCAATCAAGACGGTGTGCAAGCGATGCGGCAAAGAATTCGAATGCGATGAAGACATGCTAATATCAGGAGACCATTTTTGCAAGGACTGCCTCGCATTAGTGAATAAAGAAGTGGAAAAATTCAGTAACTTCGTTGATCAAAATGTGGAAGAGCTACAAAAAAGCCCGGAAAAGTTTCTGGAAAAAATGGCTGTCTTCGCAAAAGACACGTTCTGCAATGGCAGCTGGGAAAAATTCAAAGAAGCAATGAAGGATAGCGACTCCCCTTACAAAGAAGCTAATGATGACCTGATAAGAATGGCAGAGAAGCTGGAGAACGAAGAAAAGAAAACTGGAGGCAAAGCTGGTGGAAAGCAATGAGCTACAAATTGAGCTGGTTATAGACTCAAAGCCTGCGATGTATACTGTTTCTTACAGCGCTTTCGTAAGTCCGGGGCGGAATAGCAAATACCTCCCAGTCAAGCTGTCCAGAGAGGGTTATGACGCCTATTTTTCATTAGACCCTGAGAGGGAAAGGCTTGTTGGAGACAGCAATGATGAAAGATATCTTGCAGTGATGAAGGCATTCGACCAGTTCTTACACGACCCTGAAAATGAGCGGGGCATGCCCTTCTTTAAAAATTGCCACGCAGCAGCATTATTACACGGCAAGATTAGGAAGGATGCGCTGCGAGCCCACAAATTAGGCGTCATGATGCCCTACCCTATGATATTCCCATGGGAAAAGCTTCCTGAAATAAGCCTGAACGGCAGAAATTACAAAATAGTGGATGCGTACTGTGTCCAGCCAAGCTGCGCCTGCGAGGAGGTAGCGCTTTACTTTTTTGATTCAGGACTTAAAGATGCGCATATAACCACAAATAAGATTATTCCTAACCTTCACTTCCTCTATAGCCCTCTGAATCAATCCGTGAGCAACGCATTTGACATAACTCCGGAAGAGGCGGATGCTGCTGCAAAAAGCATTCCGGAAGGGCTTAACCTTCTGCTCAGAGAGAGGCACAGCAGGCTGAAGAAAGAGGTTGAGGAAGACATACTTAAAAAAGTCAGGACACGTGAAAAAAGGCGCATGGGAATCAAAAAGGCAGCTTATTGGAGAGCCATGAACTCGCCAGGCACGAGAAAGCTAGGCAGGAACGAGCCATGCCACTGCGGCTCCGGCAGGAAATACAAGAAATGCTGCCTCGACAAGGACTTAGAGGAAACAGGAACAGCGAGAAGAGTGTCAGTTTAAGCAACCCTCAAAAATGATAAACACGAAATGCAGTTTTTGCGGAAAAGAAACGAATGGGAAAGGAATCTCGGGCTCTGAACGGACTGCGTGCAAAGAATGCTTCATGAAACTCACAAAAAAGATAGCGCCAGAGATACTGCTCGGAAGGACAAAAGAGGACTGGTACTACGAAGGGATTGAATACGTAAACGCGGGTAAGAAGGCAGAAGGAATAAAACGCTTCAACAAGGCATTAAAGCTAGACAAGAATTATGTTGACGCCTACAATGGCTTAGGAACAGCATACTTCTATACCGATGCAGGGAAATCAGAGCATTATTACAGGAAGGCTTACTTGCTTACCAAGAAAAAATTCCCAAAATGGCCCAAGAAGATTGAATGGGGCGTCCTAGAGAACAGGCAGTACCTAAGAGCGATACACTATTACGGGCTTATGCTCTGGAGAAAATCTAACTTTAAAAAAGCCATGGGGCTTTTTAAACTGCTATTAAATCTTAATCCGAACGACAATCAAGGAGCAAGATACCTGGTAGCCGCGCTTTACGAAGGTTATGCATGGGGAAGAGCGCCTGAAAATTACGAGAAAGAAGAGAAAATGCTGGAGAGGCAGAACAAGATACATAAATTTTGGAAATGGGAAGAAGAAATAATCCAAGACTACAAGAAAAACGCTCACTAATGCAAATCATAACAAAAATATGAAACAAGCAAAAGTAACACCTAAAGTGGAACGAGAATACGAGAGAATAATAGAAAAAGCCGCAGTAGACTGCTACGATGAGAATGAAGCGTTCTGCGGGATGCTCTGCACGCTAGGCGACGAGCTCGAATACCCATTCGATGCAAAACTCCTCGGCGAAACAGTAAAGGTTACAGGCATAGACGACAAGACTAGCAGCCTTAAAGCTGGAGTCATAATGAATGTTTCATTCAAAGGAAAAAAACACAAAGCGGCCCTTGCAACAATAGACATCCTAGGCAAAAGCCTAAAGGGCAAGAACGCAAAACTGATCGGAGCATATAACTTCTGGGTGAAACAGTTTTACTTTTAGTATAGATAGTCACCAAAAACTGTAACTTTCGTTTCTTCTTTCAAGAAAAATTAATATTTTGTTATAGTATAATAGTCAAAAATGACCATTATAATCAATAGAAATATTTATAAACCGGGGAACCCTATAAAAAACCATGAAGAAGATATGGGTTATAAAAGAACTGGAAAAGCATCCGCTTTTTACGCTGAACGATTTCGTAAGGCTTGCCAAAAAGCCGCCCGAATATGCAAGGACATACCTTTACAGGCTCCAGAAGGAAAAACTTGTGTTCAGGGTGGAAAAAGGGAAATACACTGTTTTTGACAACCCCCTAGTTTTTTCCTCATACATTACAATACCTTCGTACATAAGCTTCTGGACAGCGATAAGATATTATAACCTCACAGAGCAGCTTCCGTCAGACATCATGATAGCGACGGCAAAGCCTAAGAAAAGCATAGACTTCCGTGGCATAAAAATAAGGTTTTTCAAGACCAAGCATATGTGGGGATATGGCAAGCAGAGGTATAATGGTTTTGACATATTCGTTGCAGACAGAGAAAAATGCGTAGTAGACTCTATGCTTATAAAAAACACCCCTTTTGATGAGGTTATAAAATCCATAAGGCAGAAAGGGACTGATAAAAAAAAGCTTGCAGAATACGCGATAAAAACAGGCAACAAGGCGCTTATGAAACGAATAGGCTTTACGCTCCGGAAGATTCCCGATTTTAATGCAGAATGGTTAATAAAGCATTTAGACAACAACTATATACCCCTTGATTGGGACCATAACAAGAAAGGAAAAAAAGACAAAGAATGGAAGATAATAATCAACAGGAGACTTGATGATATCACTTGATGGGCTGAAAAGTATTGCTAAACTGAAAGGTATAAAGAATATAGGCTTTGCAGAAAAAGATTACCTGCTTGAAATCTCACTTTTATCCGTATCAAGGAATACAAAAGATGAGCTAATATTCAAAGGGGACACATGCCTTTACAAGTTTTACAAACTAGACAGGTTCTCAGAAGACTTGGATTTCACTCTTAGAAAACCATTAGACATAGATGTTTTGATAAAAAAAATCATTGCTGACTTGGCATCTTTTGGCATAGAAGCAGAAGTGAAAGAAAAAAAGAAAGTGCAAAATTCCATAATGCTGACAATAAGAGCAAAAGGATTACTGTATGATGGCAGACCGCAATCGCTTTCAAGCTTCGGCATAGATATGAATACAGCATCAAGCATAGACACAGAGCCGATTCTTGCAAATTACAGCCCGCTTTATCCAGATATACCTTCGTTTACCATCTTGATAATGCCTGAACAGGAGATCCTTGCGGAAAAAGCAAGGGCTATAATGACGAGGAACAAAGCAAGGGACGTTTACGACTTCTGGTTCCTGCTGAAAAAAGGGATAGGCTTTGACACTGCGCTTGTGAGAAAAAAGTTCCGCTACTACAGGCAGGAATGGGATGAAAAACTGTTCATAAAAAAAGTTGAAGAGAAAAAGAAAATATGGGAGAAAGAGATTTTGCCATTAGTGCCTTCTGTCCCGGACTTTAATGAAGTAAAAAGCCTTATTTTGGAAAAGCTTCCATAATCCTCAAATGCATAAAATGTGAAGATGCATCAGCAGAGCAAGAAGCTGATGAAGATGATGGGCGGGGCCATGGGAAAAGAAGGGGAAGAGCAGGACATCAACAAGCTGATGAGGAAGTCCAAAGGAAAATACCCAAAGGATTAGGTAAGCTTAAAGGCATGAAGAAGATGAAATTCTAGAATTCTGTAAAAACTTCTGATTACATAATTTTTTGGTCCTAACAAAAGAAAGACTTATAAGTTATACGACCTCTTTAACAGTTAATGATATCAAAAAAATGGCTTAGACCACTTGGAATAATTACTCTTTTTATAACCGCTAGTGTATTATTCTTCTTAAGCGGTTGCTCAACACAAGACGATAAGCAAATAGTCGGAGGGCCATGCGCTTATGATGCGTTCCTCGGAAAGTGCACGATAACCTCCGTCGGGACAGACTCGGCGAAGTTCAAGTTCAAGCCCGGCAGCACGATGGACTTAAGCAATGTCGGATTTATCAAAAACGAGCAGGAAGTTACGAGCAGGGAGTATGGGGAGCCGTTGTCTTCCATCACCGGTGAGGTCAAGGATGGCAGCGTTTTCTCCTGCCAGATTAAGCTTATAACCGAAGGGACATGCACGCCGATCATGTTCGTGTTCTATTAACGTGCAGAAAAACCGGCTGAGCATAAAGGATTATGAACATCTTCTTTAATTAACACGCGCGAGAACTTTTTTACCTTATTAAAGATCTTATCACCGGAGTGCCGCAGTTAGGGCACATGCTCGGGTATCTTTTCTCTGTGTGGTAGACGAATTTGAACCTGCACTTAGTGCAGACGTACCTGACTTTTGACTCGTCAACCCTTTCATATTCTATGCTGGATTTGCTCCTCTGCTTAATTGACCTTTCTAAATACTCATCTTCAGAGTCCCATCCTGGCGGTCTCTCTTTAACAGGCGCTTTCTCTTCCTCTTGGGTGGGCTTAGGCTGGGCTGAATGCCTTGGACTGGGGTTTATCTTTCCGCTGGACATTATATTTGATGCTGCTCGGGTGACGAACTCTTTAGTTACTTTGGAATTCGTCCTCTGCTCTCTGATGCAGTCAGGGCATAAGAGCATGCCTTGCAGATGGTCCAAGACGAAGCTGTCTGCCGGCGCGCTTCTGCCGCACTTCTTGCACTTGACCTGAGGCTGTTTGCTCATTATCATAATTAAGATTAGACTTAGAAGTTGTATTTAAATATTATTAAGATGCACTTTTCTAGGATTGGAATTGGTTTTATCGGTACCCTTTATTGATAAGCTCGGTCCAGTAAGAGTCAGGGTATTCTTTAAGCAACCGTTGCTTATACTCTTCAGCTTTAGCTTTTTTTCCGGCGTCTGAGTAAGTCCGGTATGAGAAGTACAGGACGTCGTCTAAGTTTTTCGTAAAGCCTTTCGACTCGTACTCTTCCCTGGCCCATTCTACCCTTCCAATCGCTTTATCATGGTCATCAATCCATGATGCTGCGCAGCACATCTCATTAAGCAAGTCCTCTAGGGTGTCGATGTCTTGTGTTTTGCTAAGCGCATCTTTGAAAATGTCATAGCTCACTTCGTACTCTTTAAGATATTTATAGAAATAAGCCTTGAAAGCATCATTGTAAACCAGGACGTGGGCGTCATACTCGTCCTTGCTCGCATCTAGCTCTTCTCCATCGTCATAAAAAGTGGGGTCTATATGGCTTATCATCAGGCTTTCTTTTTGGGGGATCATTACAGACACCCAAGCGTGGCCTTTCATGCTGCCGCCAAGATCTTCATTGGACAGGTAGACGTTTTTCAGGTTAGGGTTATACGCTTTCACCATCTCGAACGCGTTTATAGTAGCGTTCCGGTACTTGTCGCAGTCCCCGAACCCGTAATGGAAATAATACTCGCTGTTTATGAACCTGCCATGCTTCTTCGCGAACCAATTATCAGACTTATCAACGTCACAATAGGTTATCCTTGAAACCACTATGTCAGTTATAGCCTTTATAGCGTCTTTCGCGCTCATGCCGCCTAGCTTCTCACGGTCGTATCCGAGCTTTGCAGCTTCTGCATAGAACTCATCCGAGAACATCTCATGGTCCTTCACGCCATACGTGTCCTGCTGTTTTTTTATTATTCCTTCCAAATCTTTAGGCAAAGGCACTTCCTCTTTAGGAATCATCTGCTCATTCATCTGAGAGAAGTCGAAATATGTTATGTTCTTGCCGTATTTTTTGAAAGTCTTAGAAGGCCTGTCAATGGATATCACATTTACAATGCTGTCCTTATCGTTTTTGTAAACAATGCTGTCCTTATCGTTTTTGTAATAGTTCGGCAAAGTATAAGCTCCGACTAGTATGCTGCCTGCTGCTAAAGAAGCCAACACCACGTTTAGTAACGAACCCTTTTTCATGAACTGTACAACCTCTGTTAAGCAGATATATAAATCTTTTTAAACCAGCTTTCTTGATTGCTAAATCTTGTAGTTTATGACACTTTTGGCCGTAACGCTTGACGTTTCGCGACGTGCTCGTTAGAATGATGCATGCAGGGCCTACTGTTTTGAGATTGTCTTCAGCCTTTTTCGCTTATGCGTGATGTCCAAGCAGTTTTCTGCGCTTACGACCTTCTTTCCTGTCTTCTTCTCGAGCTCCACCCTCGCATTGCCCGCTATGCTTCCCCCTTCTTTGGCAGACTCTGCGCATTGAGGAAGCCCTTTCGAGTCCTTGGTTTTAGTTATCTCCGTTGTCGCTTTCTCGCCAAGCATCGTGAAGATCAGTTCCAAGTCAGTCATGTGGTCGCGGAGGTTCTGGTTCTTGCGCTTAACATCTAGCTGTTTTACCTTCTTATGCTCGCCTGTAGTTAGGTTAAAAGTAGCTTTTGATATCTCATCTGTGAGTATAGCGAATTCCTTCTCTTCGTTTATATCTCTGTTTTTCCACTCTTCACTGAGCTCTTGCCTGACTGCTATGCCCCTTAAGCGTTTTTCTATCCATTCTTTCGGGTAGCCTTTAAGCTCGTAATATTTTCTCGCCCTTTCCTGCGCGAGCTCAGGATTCTCTATCTCCTTGATGCGCTCGTAGCCGACTTTAGCCAGCCACTGCTTAAAAGGCTCAGCTTTAGGCGACGGTATAGACTGTATAATCCGAAACATAGACTCAGTGTTCGCACAGTCAGTCCCATATTTTTTTCCATCAATAGCTTCTAATTTCAGTCGTACCCAAATTGGGGACAGCTCAAGCTGTAAAAACTCCCTGTCCTTCACTTTACCCCAATACTGCCTGGGGTAGGGCTGTCAGTCAAGGCTTCTACAACATCAACCACTGAGAAATACCACTCCCCTTTATGCCATACTCTCCTTATCTTCTTCCCATGGAACACAGCAAGCGAATTCTCTTGACTCATGCTTGATAATGTATTCTCCGAGCTTTATTAAGCTTTTCACAGAAAAACGCATACCATCTGTTATGAGGTTCTTTTTTAGATTATGATAGGTTTGGGATCGTATATTGTGGCGTCTCTGATTCTTTCTAGGTAGAATGTTCTTGTGTCGTTTCTCAGTTCGCAGTAGGCTTCTATTT
>VGLX01000007.1 GCA_016866645.1 Candidatus Woesearchaeota archaeon
GATACTGTCAACTTAAAGGGATAAGTTTATAAGTCTCTTTGGTGTTTTATTTCTAGGAAGGAGGTGGAGTGTTTTTATGAAATGTCCTGAGTGTAGGTCTGGGAATGTTTCGAAGCGTGGTAAGAGGTATAACCGGTCTGGTGTTAAGCAGCTTTTTCTTTGTAATAAGTGCCATAGGAAGTTTGTTCAGCAAGATGGTTTTGAAGGGATGAGGTATAATAAGAAGCATATTGTTAGAGCGGTTCATCTGCATAATGAGGGCTTATCATTATTTCAGATTAAAGACCATTTATGGCAGCATGATGGGGTCAGGGTAAGTAGAGAGGCTATAAGAGAGTGGTGTAATAAGTATAGTGTTTTTTTAAAATCCGATAAATCATAATCAAGTTCCTGTTATAAAAGGGAGGGTGCATTATGATGAAAAATATGTGAAAGTTAAGGGCATAGATAATTATGATTTGAATGCTATTGATAGTAAAACAAAATTTGTTTTATCTCATTCTTTCGTCGAGAAAAGAACGAAAAAGGAATGTGTAAAATTTCTAAAACAAATCAAGGATACTTGCTACGAACAAATACTTGAGAGGTTTAACAAGGAAAAACACAAGAAAGTTAGGGATAGAAAGCTTATCACGTTTGTAAGTGATGGTTTTGAAAATTACAAAACCGCATTCAACAAGTTGTTCTACCGTGTTGCGAAACTCCGGTTCGGAGTGCCGATAGCATGCAAAAGATATGGACAGGAGTATAACAATAATCCTATTGAAAGATATAATGGAAAAATAAAAGACAGGATAAAATCAATCCGGAGCGGTTTCAAAAGTTTTGATGACGCAAAATGTTTTATGGATTTGAGAAGAATAATCCATAATTACGTGAACCCGCATCAAGGACTGAAAGGAAAAACACCAGCAGAAATAGCAGGAATAAATCTCAAGTTAAAAAGAAATAAGCTGTTAAGTCTGATAAAATTCGTCAGAGATAATCACGTCCCGTTATCTTGACAGTATCCTGTTCTAAGAATTTTAAGGGCAACACTTACCAAGCGCAGCGCAGCAATCTTCCGCAGTCACTAAGTCTAGATCTGGTAGCTTGGCGCATGTTTGGTGCGAGTCTGCTGAGTTGCAGGCTGTTACCTGCAATTCTTCAAGCTGTGGCTTCTCCTTGACTCCACAACCGCAAAGAAGCATAGCGGTTATAAGCAATGCCAAGATTATCCAGTGTTTCATAGTGTTATAGTGCATGTTTAAGTTTAAAAAAGTTTGCTAGCAGGAAGAAATAGCACAAATCTTCTAATAGTCTAATTTTGTGACTTTCTTCATCACTTCTTCTGCAACGCTTAAGAATTCCTGCCCTTTTTCGCTAGGCAGCAAGCACCCGCAAGCATCCCTATGACCGCCGGCTTCTTTTACACCGACTCTGTCTGCTATTTCTTTTACAATGTTTCTCAAGTCCATCGCTTTGTTAGTCCCTACACGCCTTAAGCTGGCTTTTATATGTCCGTCGGCCATGTTAGCCATAGACAGGATTATAGTGCCTTCAGAGTAAACATTAGACCTTGAGATTATAGACGCTATAGTCCCTATCATAGTGTCCTTAACATTATCCCCGGCTTTTATCATAACATATCCATCTTTCTCTGTTACATGCTCAGTATTCCTGTTGGAGTAGAACCAGTTCAGTGATCTTATCAGCGCGTGCCTGTAATCGTCCATCATCCTTATCGCTTCTCTTTTCGCTTTCTCATCCCCTAAACACGTAGCTATGCCTAAAGATGGCTTCTTTAGCCTTCCGCATGAATTCAATAAAGTCGAGAACTCTCGGGCGTCTCTCGTAGGGCTTTCCTCAGCCTCTTCAACTAGTAAGTAATTGTTCCCGACTACATCCTCAGGGTTTTCCTCTATACCTATTCTCCGCATTATTATCCCTTCGACTAATGTGCGCATCTCTTTCTCGCTCAGGTTGACCAGCTTCTTCGGACGGCCGTTGCTGTCTTTCGCACATATGCCCAATTCGTTTAGGAATTTCACAGCTTCCTGCTCGTTTCCAGTAACTCCTGGAATATATGGGTCTGTGCTGAACTCTAAAACTTTGTATAAAGGTTTGGTCTGGCTTCCGAAAAGGCTTAACCCTTTCCGAACAGTCATCTTCTCAGAAGATACAGCGTCTTCTAATATCTCCATGTTCATTCCTGTGAATCCTTGCTTCTCCTGAATATCGCCTATAGCTCCGATTATTGCTAAGTGCGCTAAGTCCTTGTTCTCTTCGTTGAGTGATTTAGCGAAGATATATGCTGTTCCTGCTCCGGAGATCTCTTTGCTGCCGTCGATTCCGAACATGTGAGGATTTACATGACTTACACCAGTATTAAAATCTTCAGGGCTGTGGTGGTCCAGGATGAAAACGTTCTTTCCGCCGAGATGTTTCTCTACGCTGCTTAAGTATCCTGAGCCCAGGTCTGTGAAGATGTAGCAGTCATACTTCTCTTTGCTCAGCTCCTCCAGCACGTTCTGATCTACTTGCTTGACTATGCTTAAAGAAAAGTTTAAGCCTTCGCGGCTTAAGGCTTTGGTGATTATAGCGGCTGCTGTCAGGCCATCGCAGTCTAGATGAGATACTACTTTGATGTGCTTGTTCGGCAGCTGC
Organism: Candidatus Woesearchaeota archaeon; assembly: GCA_016866645.1. Classification (GTDB taxonomy): domain Archaea; phylum Nanobdellota; class Nanobdellia; order SCGC-AAA011-G17; family VGLX01; genus VGLX01. The sequence continues at coordinate 2,647 of VGLX01000007.1, forward strand.
TTGAACGCTTCTGCCGCTACTTTCACGTGCTGCTTAAACTCTTCTAAGCCCATAGTCCTTATTCTAACAATAGCTTAGCGTTCTTCTTGTCGTATGACCAGTCTTGTGGAAGCCTTCCGATTCGTTTGTAGTACTTCACAAGCCTTCGAATCTTAGAATCTGTTAGTATTAGCCCTTTATTTGCCGTCATGTCTTTCCTGTTAGAGTCTACGTGCTTCATGATTGCTATTTCTTTCTTGATAAGCGCTAACAAGTCATAAGGCAACTTTTGTGTGAGATTGTTTTCTTCAAGTATTTGCGTAATCCTCTTCTTGGTGATTTCCCTTACTGAAGGCACGCCATAACTGTCCCTTAATATTATGCCTATCTCGCTAGCTGTCTTTCCAGCTCTTCCGAGTTTTATGACTAGCTGTTCTGTTTCTTTGCTACCGTATCTCAACCATACGGGCTTTGTTTTCTTAACCGGCCTCTTGCTACCGCTTTTTCCTTTTTTTCTTGAATACATTCTTGCCATTTTATTTCTCCTTTCAAGCTGTTTTGATACTCAGAAATAGTTACTAAGCTCTGTCTATTCCTGGTATAGGTAAGCCTTGACCGACCTATCCTTTTAGACTAGTTAACAAATAAAGGGTTTATAAGCCTTACTCTACTTTGTAAACTTTGTCTCCGCCCCTTACTTTGTCCGGAACCTTTAGTCCTATGCTGTCTCCGGCGTTAGCTTCTTCCACTTCCTGCCTTTCGACCTGCATAGAGTCTACTGTTATCTCGAAATCTGTTGTGGCTCCTTTGAATTTCAGCCTGTCGCCTTTCCTTATGGTCCCTGTTACTTTTATCCCGGCTACTCCTACTTTCGAGAAGTACGTGAACACTTCTCCTACGAGTTCTCCAGATGTTTCTTCCATAGTAAGGATAGTAATGACTGGCAAGTTTAAAAATTTATTGAAAAAAAGATGATAGCCCCGCCAGGATTCGAACCTGGGTCACAGGATTTCTTCACCGTTTTAGAGGTTCCAGAGTCCCGTATGATTGGCCGCTACATTCTGCAGAGATTCTTTCTCTTCTACAGGGCTATGAGGCTATCAAAAGAGTAATCGGTTATTCTGTTTTATAAAGGTTTTTATAAGAAAAAAATGTGTATTATCCCGAAATAATGTCCTCTCGATAAAACAGATAAGCCTTGCTGAAAAGCAAGAGCTTATGAAAAAGCTCAATAAAAGGAAAATAAGGTGGGTTGTTCGGGAGGGTGACAAAAGGGATATGGGTTTTTATACGATTGCTAAATTACAAGATATCACATCCAGGCATGCGAGAAGGGTTCATAAGAAGTATGAACATGTTAAAGATCCTATCCTCCAGCCATGCGGCAGAAAGCCTAAGCATGTAAGTGAAGATGAAAGAAAACTGGTTATAAAAACGTGTAAAGAGTACCTGGTTGGGGCTACGATGCTTGAGCTGATCCTCGATGAAAAAGGCATCCACATCCCCCATAATCGGATTCACAGGATACTGCTTGAAGAAGGATTAGCCCATCAAGAGAAGAATAAGCAAAGAAAAAGACGCTGGGTCAGGTATGAAAGAAAACACAGCTTAAGCCTTAAACACACTGACTGGGCAGAATACGCCGGCTGGAAGTTCATCCTTTACGAAGATGACGCGTCACGTTTCATTACAGGATATGGGAAGTTTAAACACGCTACAAGCGAAAACGCATTCAAAGTCCTAAAACGATCCCTGAAACATGGCAAACCAAAACAACTACACTCAGACCACGGCTCACCATTCACCTCAAACGACAAAGAAGGCTGCAAAAAAGGAGAAAGCTGGTACGAACAACAAGTCAAACAACTAGGCATACAACAAATATACGCCAGAATAAAACACCCACAAAGCAACGGCAAAATGGAAAAACTCGTCCACACAATCAAAGTCTTATGGGCCAAAACAGGATCATTTGAAAAAGCAGTAAAACACTACAACCACAAACGACCACACTGGAGCCTCAAAACACCAGAAGGCAAACTCAGAACACCCCACCAAGCATTCCTAGACAAAATGAGAAAATAATATAAAAATGACAACCAACACTAAACAGCGAGAGGACTTTAAATCAGGACAACACAAAAGAAAAAAATGATAGCCCCGCTAGGATTCGAACCTAGGTCACAGGCTTTCTTCATCTTTTAAAGATTCCAAAGGCCCGTATGATTGGCCGCTACACCACGGGGCTCTATCTTAAACATTAGAGTCAGAGCCCCTTTTTAAAATTTTAGTTTTCTTATTTTTTGAGGTGTTAAAGGCCAAACCCTTTTTCATAATTAATACCTAAGCGGTCTCACATTCAGGGCGTCAATCAGAAACTCTTAACAAAAACTCATCAAAAAATCTTCCAAGTCCCCAGAAGAACAACTCGCCAATTCGGAAAATCTTCACAATTTTTACCATCGATAAAACCTTCAGTACTGGACAACTGGACAAGCGTGTGCCGAATGTTTATAAACAAAAAACGTTTTGTTTTTGTTATTAAAAAGTTGGTGATTACATGATAAGCGGGGTAAGATTGTTTAAAGATTTCAAAAATCCACGATTATTAAAATTTATAGCAGTTATAGCCTTGAGCGATGGTTCAATAGAGTCTTATAAGGATTATAAAAAGGAACTTAGGCTCGGAACACATAAAGATAGTACCCAACAACATGAACTGTTAAACTACCTATCAAACAGAATTATTGGTAAAAACATAGCGCAGTATCAGTACAAAGACATGCTGAGCTCTCGAGTTTATTCTAAAAAATTAATAACCGCGCTATACAACCTGTCTCCCGAATACAAAACCACCCCGACTAAAGAGACTAAAGCTGAATTCTTATCAAAACCACAACCTACCTTAAAATTCATTTTAAACGAAAGTAAAAAAGTACAAATGTTAGCTTTCCGAATGTGGTTTGATTTTGAAGGTTCAATGATATCTCGTTTTAGGTTAGCTAAAAAAATAGACAAAGGTTATCTTTATTATGATATCGCATTTTCGTATGAGATATTTCTCGCAGAAACAAACCCCTCTCTAGTGAACGATTTAGTAGAACTAAGCAGTAATTTGGGTTTTAAAGCATTGATTATGAAAAGTAAAAGAAATTGGAGCGGTATCGAGGGTATAAGAATATATAGGAAACGAGATGTATCTAAATTTGCGAAAATTGGACCGATAACTAATGTTAAAGTTTCAAAGAAAAGTCCTAAACTAGCTGGATTCAAAAAAAGGAGCATATGCTTAGCTACAGACCATGTTTTAAAATGGAAAAAGATACACTGGTCTTTTAAAGATCTGCTACCCGCTTCAGGATTAAAACAAGAATTAGACAAAAAGTGGATAAAAACAATCAAAAAGTATGATTTGGCGTAGAAGTGCGCCCCATGTTTCACTCACCCTTCTTCTTATACCTTCCTCTTTTCTCTACGACTTCGAACCTGTCTAGTATCTCTTTTGCTTGTTTTGACTGTTCCTTGTATCCTTTCATGACTGCTTCGAAGCTTTGCTCGAAATGAGTGTAATGCTTGCTTTCGAACGCCTGCCTTAACAGGTGCAGGTCCACTGCCTTGTCTTCTATCTTCGTAGAGTGGAACCCTAACCCGAAGTCTATGAAGTAGATTTTATCTTCTTTGAGTATGAAGTTAGAGGTTGTCAGGTCTCCATGTATTATGTCTGCGTTATGCAGCTTCGCTACTTCTTGACCTAGCCGTTCGCAGGTTTCTAGTCGTTTTTGCGTGGGCATCTGGTCCAATGCGTCCCTTAATGTAAGGCCATGTATAAACTCCATTGTTATAGTATGCTCAGATTCGTTATAGCCTAATACTTTAGGCACATTTATTATCTTCGCCGCTTTTTCTAGAAGCCTTTGCTCATGCCTAGTATTTTTTTTTCTTATTCCCTTGTCAATCTCTTCGTGCCTGTAGCCTTTTTTTATCCTTTCTTTGATTAGCTTATCGTCTTCTTTGTACAGTTTGGCTTCTGCTCCTTGGGCTATCAAGTTTTTCATAGCTTATCTATGATAGGATAAGGGTTTTTAAGCTTTTATTTGAAGATAGAATACTTGCTTTTTTTCCCTTGGAAAGCGTTTTCGACTTCTTCTTCTGTCCATCCGAACTTTAGAGCCGCGTTTTTTATCTGTAGTTTAGTGTAGCCTTTTCTTAAGCAGTTGTCTACGAATCCTTGAAGTCTTATCAGCTCTCTGCCTTTGCCTGTGGCAGGTTTAATAACAGTAGGTTGCATCGGATGTTTAAGGATGGTAGATTGCGCAGGTTTAGTGTATTGTGCTGGTTGAGCAGCCGGAATGGCAGGTTTATAATCTCCTAACGGCAGGCTTTGCTTCTCTTCTTTTTTCTTTCCTCTTATCTTGATGAAGTCTGATAGCTTGCAGCCTTTGCTTTTAGCATAGAGGTATGCTCCGACACCCGTCAAGGATAAGAGTATTAAGAGCAGTGTCAGCCAAGTCAGCCATCCTACGCCGCCTTTCTTGCCACAATCCTCAGGACAATTTTCCAAACTCTCAGGGTAATCCCTTTCAGTATCGCAAACTCCGTCTTCGTTGCATAAAGGATTAGCCTCGCTAGGATCACAGTCTAGCAAGCCATCCCCGTCAGTGTCTCCGCTGTTCACATCCGTACCGACTTGCAGTTCCTTGTCATCGGTGCAGCCGTCACTGTCAGAATCCTTAGCAGGCTCCTTACACTCCATGAGGCTGTACTTACCATTGCAGCAGTAGCCGGTCTTATATTCTGCCTTTCCGCAAGTGCATTTCTCAGTTATGGCGCCATAGCTGCATGCTGGCGCTTTCTCAGCACAGTCAGGACAGTCTTTCCCATCTCCGCAGTCAACACCTGTTTCGCCAGCATCCTGCTTCCTGTTCTTGCAATGCTCAGCACCGCTAGTCACAGGAGTAGTGACCTGGCAAGAAGAATCATCACCGTCAGTAAAGGTGTCACAGTCATCATCAAGCTTATTATCACAAACCTCAGTAGAACCCTTAGCCTCCTCATTGCAAACCGAACCGAAACTGCCGTTGTAGCATGCTTGCCAGCCTTTCTTGCAAATACCGACATCAGCTCCGCAGTCCTGCTTCGCGCCTTCTACGCAAACACAATTCTCATCAACATAACCATCACAATTATTATCATTACCATCATCACAAACCTCCTTACCAGGAGCAATATAGCCTGAGCCGCCGCATAATCCCCAGTATCCCGCTACACATAGTTGTAAGCCCGGTCTGCAAGCCCCTTGGCTTCTTCCACAAGATTGAGTGTTTCCTTCTACGCATGGGCAGCCTTCGTCTTTGCTGTCATCGCAGTCATCATCTTCTCCGTTGCAAATCTCTTCAGCGTCAGGGTTTTGGGCAGCATCAGAATCATCACAGTCTAATTCTTCTAAGACTTTTTGGTTTACTGCGTCGTAGCATGCCCTTCTCGGATAGCTATCACCGTCTTTATCGTCATCAGCAGTGCATGTGAACTCAACATAGCAGTTCTGAAAGTCTTCAGGCTTTTCATAAAAAGTGTTACAACCGGACTTGTCCACCCATTTCTTGCAAGTATGCTGATCATTAACGCCATCACAAAGCCTATCCCACTCCTCACAAACCCAATTCTCGTCGCAAGGGTGAGCAAAGCAGTCAGGATCTTGTCCAGGTAAGCAGTCAGGGTCGCATAATCCGTCAGATTTAGGAGTGCAGCAGTCGTTCCCGTTCTTTGTGCAAATACCTACGCAGTTAATATCAGTCTTATCGGTACAATCGATATCACAGTTATTATCGTCTAGGCCACTACAGCAATTATCATGAGTTATTTGGCATTCTTGACAGTCAGGGTCTTGCCCTGCTAAACAATCAGTGTCGCAAGTGCCGTCAGGCATCGGATTGCAACAGTCATTAGCATTCGTAGTGCAACGGCCTACGCAGTCAGTATCAGTCTCTTCTGTACAGTCCGTGTCGCAAACTCCATTACTATCCCCTTTGCAGCAACCATCCTTACTATCAGTACAATCGCATGCAGGGTCTTTTCCGCAGTATCCTGGGAAGCAGTAAGGATTAGGCCATGCTAAAGGCTGCCATACTCCATTATTGCAGTAAGCATGAGAATACGGGTCACAAGCCCCTTGTGAGCAAGGTTCTAGTCCACAATCAAAGTCACAGCAAACACAATTATCACAATAATCTTTTGAAGTCCAAACCCCATTTTTACAATACTGGTTATTCGTAGTGTCGCAGGTTCCCGTGGTGCATTCATTGCAGTAATCTTGCGCGTAGCAACTGTAGCTTTCATGGCAACAGCTCGTGCAGTTTGTTTCGGATTTCCATATATTATTTTCACAGTATTTACCATTAGCTACGTCACAGTCCCCTACTTTGCAACTACACCCGGTTTTTGAAGTGCAGCTTGAGTCTTTGCTGCCGCATACGTTACAGTTACAATAATCAGTACTAACCCAGTACTTATCGTTACGGCACACTTTTTTAGCAGTTAAGTCGCAAGTGCCTGGCACGCATTCACCTTCGCATCTGCTATCGGTTTTTCCGCATTCGCTATGGCAGTAACCGTTTTTCTCCCAAAGGCCTATTTCATTGCACCATTCTTGAGTCTCATAGTTGCAGTTACCAGGTTTACACAAGTTCGTGCAGTTAACCCCCTCACCACATACAAAGAATTTACCTTTCGTGAATTTGAAACAGCTATACCTGTCGCATACGTAAACGAAGAATTCATGCTGGCCTAGGCCTTCTTGCTCTTCAGGCATATAGCTACATGACCCTTTCTCTCCGATAGCTTCAGCGGAGCACCATTCGCCGTCATTGCAAGATCCGGAGCTTAGCTCTTTACCGTCTCCTTTTACATTAGTCGTGAAGCTGTCGGTTTTGCATATGTATATGTTTCTCTTGCATACATCATCTTCGTCTACTGAGCCGTCGCAGTCATTGTCTATGTTGTCGCAGAGTTCCGGAGCTGTAGGATATATGCTCCCATCGTTATCGTTGCAGTCGCAACTGCTCGATCCTGCTTTAACATAAAGAACAGGCTTAACCGCATTTGACATCCCCTGATCGTCCCAGCTTATAACAATGGAGTTTATGTCCACTGCTGTTCCGAAGTTTAATGTCAGCTTATTCGTCGGTGATAGAGGATAATACCCGTTTGGTTCTGACTCGTAGTTATATGACTGGAAGAGTCCTGAAGGTGAGTATATGTCGATTTTGTAAACATTAGTCGCAGGGTTGCCTTTTGTCTGCATGAAATATAACGAGCTTGATTTTATAGAGTTCTGGCTCACGTCCCATGTGTAGCCTTCGGATGTGACTTCAGCCTCATCCAGGCTTAGCCAGTCGTTCTCTTGGTCTTCTACGCAAGTTTCTGTAGTGTAGCCGTCCAAGTCACGGTCTATCCAGTTGCATACGCATTTTTTAGTGCATGTCTGTCCGTAGTCGCATCCTGACCCTTTTCCGTTAGGGGCCATGTAGTGGCATTCTGCAGGCGAGCCGCACTGGTTATAGCATGCTAACCCGCCAGGGGCTTGGCCAGTGACTATAAGCGGTGGTATGCAAGGCAGCTTCTTTTTTTTGCCGCCACAACCATTAATAAATAGCATAGACGTCAATAAGAGTACTATCAACATCAAGTAAACGACAGTTTTTGTTGTTCGGTTCATGTGTCTATCTGTTTTATTTTGTTTAATCTAGTGGCATAGCCCATCATAGTTGAGTATGCAATCAATATCTAAACCTTTTATACAGTCACAGTCGCAGACGCCATCTCGTGTAGCATCGCAACAGTCACCTTTATTATTAGTTACTGGTACGCTGTTTTGTGCGCAGCAGTCCGTATCTAAGTATCCTACACCATTACCCAGCTTAGGGCAGTCAGGGTCGCATATCCCATCACTATCTGCTTTACAGCAGTCTCCAGCACTAGGAGTGCATCCTGTACAAGCAGATGATCCGGTGTTGCAGTTCTTGTCGCATCCTGCAGAGTCGCTCCTATCCTCTCCTGCTACGCAGCAGAAGCCGTCAGCTTTCCTGCAGCAGTCAGGGTCTGTGTAAGGTGCGCAATCTTTGTCGCATTTCTTGTCATAAGATACCACGCAGCAGTCGCCTGCTTCAGATGTGCAGTTGACCTTGCTGCAGTCAGGGTCCATATTTTGAGGGCAGTTCTTGTCGCAAACTCCGTCTTTTATCGCTTCGCATTGGCTTGTCATTCCGCAAATCTCGAAAGTGATTGGCTCATTGACCATTACTATGCTGCTGATAGGCTTGGTCTTGTATCCGCCAGATGTGCATGTTAAAGGCACGCAGGATTTCGTCCTCAGCAGGGCCACGTATCCGACGTATCTTATGTAAGCCTGCGCTAGGTAGACGTCGTTAGCTAAAAGTTTAGAAGCGGTGGGCCTCTCTACCCATTTGCCTTGTGAGTCGTCATAATAAGCGATTTTTATGTCATCTTTCTTGAAGCAGTCTATGTCCATCCCCCTGTATTCTATTTCGACTACTTGTTCTGGCTGGAGTGAGCCATGTACGCTGTATTCATAAAGTTTTACAACACGGTTGCACTCATTAAGCCCTGTATCTTCGCAGTTGGTGATCAACGTCCTTGACAGTGTCGATAAGGCGCCGCTTTTGCAGTCTGCTTCTGAGGCGCAGCAAGTTCCTGATTCGCATTCTGATTCTTTCGGTGAGCCGCATATCTTTCCGGCAGGGCAGCAGTAGTAGCCGTGGTCAGAGCATTTAGGTATAGGAGGGTCGACTATCATGAAATTGTCTGTCAATACTTGGGTGCCTTTTATTGAAACGTTGACCTTGTATGTCCCTAAGGCACGGTTTTCCCCGTTGATTTTCATGCTTGTGAAGTCGTATGCTGTGTCTATGCTTTCAGCGACAGTAGTGCTGTATTCTGTTACCAACTGGTCGTTCGGGTCTATTATGTTGACGATTACTTCATCGCCTTCTATCAGGTTTGAAAGCTTAGCTACGACGTATACATAATCGTCCTGCAGCGTGAATTTGTTGCTTTCATCCTTGCATGTTATAGGATTTGAGTAGTTATCATCCGCTGGGGGGAGTATGCTTTTGCAAAACCAGTGCTCGCTAATGTTCGTAGCTGTGCTTAGACTTAAGAATAAGCATAATGACACTAGGAGGATGAATCCTATAAGGATATTTGCTTTCAGCCTTGTAAGTTTTTTCAGCATGCTATGCACGTGCTCCCTATTGCGACCCTGTCGCCTATCTTATAAGTGAGTATCAAGCCTAAAAGTTTTACGGTTTTCTCCTCAGTTGCCCTGCAGCTTTCACGGTTATCAATCTTCACCTGGACGCAACTGCCCTCTTCTAGTTTATAATCAACTGTGAAAGGAGATTCTCTCGTACCGAGCATATTTTCAGATTCGCCTTCTTTTACCAACAACGGATAAGTTAGCGTTACTATTACCCTTTTCTTATCTGCTGAAAGGACGACTTCCATATCGAATTCCCCTTGCACTTCTACTCGTACATTCTCGATCTCTGAGAAGTCTTTGCACTCAGGTATGCAGCTACAGAAGCTTTCTTGCATCCTATCCTTGATGTTCACCTCGTATTCCGGACATTTAGGCCCTCCGGCTGGGAAGTTGCCGGAGCAGTAAGAAACAGCGTTTTTCAATGACTCATCAAGGCAGGATATCACGTAGCCTCGAACCTTGAGTGTTTTCTCTTCAGTGCCTATGTACCTGAACTTATCCTCTTGTCTTGGAACGGCTGACCTTGAGATGTAAACCGCTACGAGTACAGCAACCACGATTATAACACCTATTATTATAAACGCTGTCACCTGTCCCCTATTCGCCATATACCTAAATTAAGTAATAGTTATTAATATAAAGTTTTCTATGCAGAATCTAATCAGGTCATTTGAAAGATTGTTCTTTTCTCTCACATAGTGCTCTGCATTCTCCTGAGTGTTTCTACCAACAGAATCCTTGAAGTTCCCTCTGCTCCAGAGGTGACATTGTGGGTAACGTAATCTCAGATTAGGGAATTTACAGAAGAGTTCGTATGAAGATGCTCCTTTGAGCAACTGTGTTGCACGTGATTGGGACATTGATGGGTGTAGTTGGACTACCAGATGGACATGATCAGGCATGATGCCTGATTCTATGATTTTGATGTGGAATCTATTGGCTACTTCATAGAGAATCTGCCTCAGCTCTTCACGGATATACGAGTTCTTGAGCATCTCGTATCTGTATTTGGTGCACCATTCTAGCTGGTGCACGTTGTTGCCAATGCTATGGCTGTAGTGGATAAATTCGTCTGAGATAAAAATCAACTCCCTTTATTTGATTGCAGAATAGAATAATCACTAGAGAATTCTATACTACAGACGGCGGTGAGCCGTCACTAATTATTTCGTTACGCAGAATTATACGCAATTCATCTAGGCGGACTGAAGTCCGCAGATTTCTTGCTCAGGTATTAAAATTTACAGAATTAAGGTTTTCCTCTTCCAGAACTTGCACCACTGCCAGTTGAAGAACTTCCAGTTTCTCCAGAAGATGATTGTTCACTTCCACTTTGTGCCCCTTCGCTTGGAGTTGTTGGTTTTTCTGGTATCTTAACTTCAGGAACTTCTACTGCTTTTTCAGGGGTTATTGAAGGTATCTTTTCCTTAACCTCTTCTGGGATAGGAACCTCTTCAGGAATTTCCCCCAAAGCACCTTTCTCTTTTAACGCTCCAACTGCTTTTTCTCTTCCTTTGGAAGAAACATCCATTGCTTTCTCAATTGCCTGCTTTGCTTGTTCAGGGACTTTTTCATGAACTTCTGATAAGACTTCCAAATGTGTCGATGTTGCTTCTGTAACAAGCTGCTCAACATTTGTAGTGTTATTACCTAAACCTTTAGCAATCTCTGCAATCCTATTTGATTTGTTTATCCTATCTTCATACTCTTCAATTAAATCTTCAACCTCTTCTACCTCTCCTTCGTCAGCTTTTTCTTGTGCTTTTGTTAATCTTTTTTCTGCAATCCTGAAATGAATTTCTGCTGCTTTTTCTGGCTGAGCTTTTTCCAAAGCACTTAATGCTTCTTCATTTCCTCTTTTTGAAGAAGTTATCGCTCTTTGTATTGATGCTTTTGCTTGTTCTGGAACTTTCTCTAAAACATTTTCCAAAACATCTAAATGTATTGAAGTCGCAATTGCAACAAGATCTGTTACTTTTGTAACATTTTTTCCGACTTGCTGTGCAATTCTTGCTATTTCATTTGCTTTTTCTAAATTATCTTCATATTCTCCAACCAAATCATCTACAAATTCTGGCTTTCCCTTTTCAGCCATTTCTTTTGCTTCTGCTAATCTTAACTCTGCATATTTTGCATGTTTTTCTGCTTTTGCTACGTCATCAAATGTAAAGAACATGTCTATACCTTCAAAGAATTTTTTAAATCCATAAAAGAAGGAATCTGGAGTTATTCCGGTTGCTGGCAAGCCTCTTTCAAAAGCAGGAGGCAGTTCTATTTTCTTTCTCTTTTCAAGACCTGGTGGCGTTGTTTTAGTTTTGTTTTCTTCTGTTTCATTTTCTGGCTCTTTAGTCACATTAGTTACATAAATATAAGCTTCGTAGGCATCGACTCTTCCTGCCCCTTGTATATTTTCATCTAAACCTAGATTAAGAGCAGTTGATTTTAGAACATTTTTTATATCGTCGGGTTTTAATGAAGAATCTGTTTCCAGTAATAAAGCGACAACTCCTGAAACATGCGGTGTTGACATGCTTGTTCCTGATAATGATCTGAATGAATTATCTTTCCACGTTGAAGTTATTGTAACTCCTGGAGCAACCAAATCTGGTTTTACTCTTCCATCATCTGTTGGACCTCTACTGCTCCAACTTGGAACATTGTCATTATCATCAACTGCTCCAACTGTAATTCCTTTTTTTGAGCATCCAGGAGAGGTTATCGTCCCTGAATCTGGACCAGAATTTCCAGCAGCAACTACTGCAACAGCACCTTTACTCACAGCCTTATCAACTGCTTGTGAAATAGCATCTGTTCCGTCACAAGGATCAATCTCTGCCCCTAAACTCATGCTAATAATTTCTGCACCATTATCAATACTCCATTCCATACCTTTAATAACATCAGAACCATATCCAGAGCCATCTTTATTCAAAACCTTAACATTAAACAAACTAGCATCGTAAGCTACTCCTCTATAAGTTGAATCAGTAGAAGCAATTATTCCAGCAACATGTGTTCCATGACCATGTAAATCATCTGTACCTTCACCAGTATAATCTATTTCTTTTATAACAGCTAAAGCTGGATGTTCATCATGAATTCCTGTATCAAGAACTGCAACATCAATATTCTTGCCTGTAATTCCCGATTCCCAAACCTTATTTGCTTGAATCTGAGAAATACTTTTGTCAAGAACTAATTTCACTTTGTAATCCGGCTCAACTAATTTAACAAAAGCTCTTTTTGCTATTTTATCAGCTGCCTGAGCAGGAACTTGTGCAGCAACGGCATCGATTATAGTATACTGGTATTTTATGCTTGCTCCGTCAGATTGAATAATACTGATATCTGCTTGTGTTGGTCTTTCTTGAAATAGAATTATGACAGAAACTTTTTCAGTTGCTGGTGTTTTAGAAATAATATTAGACAAATCTGGTTTGAGTTCTCCTGCTACAACAAACGGAGAAAAAACTAAGATAAAAAACATCAATGACAACAAAAATATTTTTTTCATCTTTTACACCTCATTTTGGAAATGTTTATCCTCATATTTTATTTATATTATTTATAAATTAAAGTTATTTTTAAATGTTTCTATTCTGCCAGTAGATGACCCTTTCCCTCTGTAACTGTTTGTTCTTATTTTCAAAGAAGGTCTGTGATTCAAAGGGGTATAATTTTTTTGAGTGTTGTCTTATTTTT
>VGLX01000008.1 GCA_016866645.1 Candidatus Woesearchaeota archaeon
ACAAGAAAGCTGACTGTAGTCTGTTAAGGCTGCCGCCTATAGACGCTTCTTCTGTAATGAAAGCCATAGAACTAGAGCTTGCCAAGGCTTGGGAGAACGGCTCCTCGGCAAACGGTGTAATCGACTCCATACTGCGTAACGACGCTGTGTTGAACCAGGTTAAAGACCAGATTTCTGACAGCTTAGAGTTCCAGAGGGCGACAGCGATGGATAGCATAAACGAAGAAAAAGAGAGCAACATCCAGCATTACAAGAATGAAAAAGAAGCGAAGCTGCAGCAGGTTGAAGAATCACTAGGCAGCGTCGTGTCTGAAAAAGAGGATAAGCTTAAAGAAATGAATGAGAGACTATCAAGCAAGCACTCAGGCTACAGTGCCAGCCAGAAAAGATTGGAAGAGATGCGCTCCAGGATACAAGAAAGGCTGAAAGAGATAGGCGGCAAGGAAGGTTTCGAAACCCTACTGTCGATTCAGGACATGGTGAAAGATAAGAATGAAACGAGAAATGCCAAAAGCTATGATGCAAAAAAAGAATCTGAAGCAGAAGAGCTATCTTGTTCAAAAGAGCCGATATATGAGCTAAGAAAAGTTATAAGCGCAGTAGATTCAAAGGAAAAAATCGACCCTTTAGCAGGAAAAAACCTAGAAGAAGTTGTTAAAGCCGCAGAAGAAAGCAACAAGAAACATGGCAGAGTATACCATTTTTTCAAAAAAGTCTGGGAGGTGCTGAACTATGAGATCTAACAAAGATGACGAAAAAAGCACCCTCGAGAGAATAGCAGAAGAAAATGAAGAGCAGGGCTACGAAGAGGTACTGCCGTTAGAACAGCACATTACCAATTTTGCTGAGCGTTACAAAAATGAGAAGCAGTTCAAAGAGATAGTCCATAATTATTTGAAGCTAAGCAAACTTAACAAAGCGCTCTTATCCGTAGGTAAGAAGATTGTGCCATCATGGTACAACAAGAAAACTGATATCTTAGTGCAGGAGTATGCTAAGAGGATACGGCAAGACTTAATCAAGGCAATGGAGGTCAAGAAGGAATTGCTGGCGCTGAAAAAAGCCGCGTACGAACTTGAGAGCCAAGCAACAGGGATAAACAACACTCAAGCCTTGCAAGAAGCAACACAGCAACAGCGTAGGGAAGCGATTGCTAACAAGGACAACATGCTGAAACAAGTGGAGACAGAAGCTTACGACAAAATAAGGAAAGAAGAAGAAAAAAGCGTGAAGGAAAGCGAAGAAGTGAAAAGGCTGACAGACGCTGAAAGCTTGGCTAAAAAAAAGGTTCAAGACCTCATAGCTAATTCTCCTTTGGTAAAAGCTGATGAGAACGGAGCGTTGAAGTTTGACGAGCAGAAGATATGCGAAAAGCTGGAAGACATCTTCCTTACGGAAATAATCGAGGGCATAGAAAAAGAGGACGGCAACAGCGGATTCATAGCAAAGGTGAAAGCAAGCTACACCGGACTGATCAGCCATTATGACGATATAGAAGACTTGAGCGAGCTGCCTGACGCGGACTGGATAGAGTCATCTGTAGTTTCGAGGACTAAGGGTTTCAGGGTGCCTGTCTTCCCGTATTTAGTCACAGGCAAGTATGAGAAGAGGACCAAAGGCAAGGCTTCGATAGACGCCGCGATAGCGTTGGACAGCAGCGACAGCATGAAAGAGAACAATCGGTGGACTATAGCAAAGAAGACCTCTTTGGCGACGGTCGCTCTGATGAGGAGGCTTAGCCCGAAAAATCATACTTACTTGTCACATTTCAACGGAAAAGTTTATCCTGTCACCAGCTCAGATCTCATAAAGTCTGTGAGGCCTTATAACGGGACTGAGACGCAGCTCGCCTTGGACTGGCTCCTGAATGTATTGTCTGACTCTGGGCCCAGCATCGCTTACCTGATAACCGACGGTGACCCTAACCATTTAGAGGAGACTGTTGCGTCTGCCAAGAAGTTCACTAATCATCCTAATGTGATGCTGAGGATTTTTTTGATAGACGGGAATAAAGAAACTGAGGGAAAGATACGCAAGATAGGTCGCGCGGCAGGCCCGCCCACTAAAGTTATTCCAGTCAAGAATTATCAGCTGTCAGGTGGTGTGATAAGGGATGTCGCAAAGGCGATAAGCGAGATGTACAGCATAGACCAGTTTTAAAAACGAAAAGCTTAAATAGTAAATATAATGACTGCACGGTAGTAAAAATAGTGGTAATATTCAATGAACGGAAGGTGGAACAAAATGGATGAAAACACAAAACAAAACAAGCTAGAAATACTAGCCGAAAAATACGGATACCAAACAAAAACGCCTAACCCAAAGGCGCAAGTATACAAAACATTCGATAAGGCTTACGAAAACGATAAAAGCACACTAAAAAGGATAAGCCAAACGCCAACAACTGGAACCCATCAAGGCACGATAGGGGATATTCACGCAGAGATGGCAGGAATACAATTAGACCTGACAGAGCTCACAGACGAGTACGGCTCACTGAACCTAAGGTTCAAAACGCTGGTAGGCAAAGACAAAATCTACAACATCGGCGACGCTGCAAAACTCACGCTCTACGGCCTAATCGGAAACAAGAAAGCATCCTCAAAAGTCAAGCTAGAGGCCGTCAAGAGGAGAGGCGACGCAATAGAATACCTCGTCAACCGCATGGGAGAAGTGCTTCAAGACCAGTACCAAAAAGCAATCGACGCTAAAAAACGCGGAGAAGACCTGCAAGTAGGAAACACAGCGCACATGAGACAATTGGACAGGAAGCTTATAGAATCATTGAAGAGCGGGTATTACACTGCCACAGACCACACAGCAGCGCAGAAAGAAATCGACAAGCTGAACGCCGAAATCGCAGAAATAGACGACACGCTAAAAGCCTACGAAAAAGAAGTCAACCTGGCCAAAGCAGAGAACAACCTCGAAATGATAGTCAAGCTGACAGACGAGATGAGCCAAGTGTTAGACATCAAGCATGGAGTTCTCGACGGAAGATTATCCGCAGAAGGAGTCGTGCTGGAAATCAGAAGGCAGATACTCGACTCAGCAGAAGGTGTCCAATCAGCCAAAGGCGCTATCGCAGCATCAAAAGTGAACTACCAAGCGTTATCAGCGCTGATAGACTCGATGACAGAGCTAGAGATCAAGTACAAGCACGCGCTAGAAGACATGATACCTGTATTCAGGATACAAGGCGCAATATCAGGCCTAGGCACGCAAGCGCTCGGCATGAAAAAAGCCCTGACAAAGACAGCAGAGATATCGCAGCACTTGATGGAAGCGAATGTCAAGCTGATAACATGCCTCGCGGCAGAAACGTTCGAACTGCTAAAGAACCCGCTTTACAGCTTAGAAACAGCAAAGGCGGCGGAAGAGCGCATCAGCACTTACAGGGCGCAGCTCAACGACCTTAAGATGCAGTGGGCTCAGGCGCAGCAAGACATAGATGAAGTGTCAAAAGTGCTGTCAGGATTCGAGGTAGAGGCGCACCGCACTACTCCAACCTGAACTTTTTTTATTTTTTATCACCTCTTAATCATTCAAGGGAGCACGGCAGAATGAGCGAAAGCAGTTACACAATCCAGAGCAAAGAGAAAGAGGAGTATTTGCGCCAACTAGACAGTTACTTCGGAATCTTAGCCAAAGGATTAGCAGTGGAAAAAGACGCTGTCAATACCGATGCAGTACGCAGCTTCGGCGAAGCGCACAAATGGGACTGGTCCAGGATCCCTAAGAAGCCAAATACTTACAAGAGCTTATCGCAGCTCGTCCAAAGGGTCAGGCAAGAGCACTGGTGGTTGGACTGGAAAATATTCAGCAAAGACCCGTCGAAGAACTTCGGGTATTTCGAACAGCTCAGCATAAGCTCCGAATCCGGCCTGCCATGGGTGTTCGACTTCGTAGAGCTGCACAGGCTGAAGAAAGAATCCCAAAAGATGCTCGAGAATACCATCTCTTATGACGACGCTGCAAAAAGGCTCAGCTCCCTAATGCTTGAAGATGAGGTAAGCGTAGAAGAGCTTAGCCGCGAGACCAAGAAGCTGCACGAGACAGCCATGAAGAGAAGCTTTTTTGAAAAGCTGCAAAACGCAGAGCTGCTAGGATGGGAATCAACAGGGTACAGCCTGCCCCCAGTCGTGACCAAGATAATGCCTCTCGGCGGGGAAGACTTATGGAATATAAAACTCATCAGGTACTCACCGTCCAAAAACTTGTTCCACGCTTACGTGATAGACTTATGGCAGGACAACATAGAGCCGCAAATAATAGAAGAAGGGGCACAAGTAATCATTTCCAAAGAGCTGACTGACTTGTTAAAGTTCAGCGAGGACAACTCTGCCTGGTATATGATAAAAACCATAGATGAGAAGTTCAGAAGCATACATCCGGTCCATGTTTCCAGGGCGCTAATCGGCCCTTTCGAAAACAGATACTTAACGAAGCATACGAATTTTAAGCCGTTGCAAGCGTCCGAGGAATTATTAGCCCAGGACAAGAGCAAAGGCGTGTTAAGGCTGAGCGTGCAATACTCATTCGCCCCAAACCATGAAAGCGGAGACTGCCTAAGGCAAGTCATCTACAGGGAGGACTGGCGCGACGAGTTCATAGTCTGCCCCGCAGGATGCTCTTCCAAGATAAGCAGCTCAGTCCTCGGCGCAAAGGTAAGAATCATGGAGGCATGATGAAAGATGGCAGAAAACAAAGAATTAACAGCAAGCCTTGACGAGCAGGTATTGCTCGAAACTGATGATGTAGCAAGAATAATCAAATCAACCGGGATTGATACCGCTAGCAAAGCTAATGTGAAACGGGCTCCGATTAAGAATTTTTACAGCATAATATTCGAAGACCTAGCCCATAACACGGTGAACACTACAGCACAGCATGACTATGTCCAAGCCTTCACAGATACTGTAGCAGTGTTCAGGACCGCCGCCTTGGAAATACGCAAATGCATGGATGTCCTCACGCTAGAGCAAAAACTGGGAAGCATGATAGAAGAAAAGAAAGAAGCTGAAGAGCAGGATAATCCAAGCCATGAAGCAGAAGCGCTAAAAAAACAGATTGCAGACGCGATTTTCTTCTCAAACCGTTACGCTTTGTATTTCGCAGGCCACGTAGGGCTCGCCTTGCTAGGCTCAGACAAAGCAGATGTCAAGACATCATTCACCTTCGGGACGAAAAACGACGCCAGCAAAGACCGTGACGGCCTGACAGCAGACCTGGCCAGAGTAGCGACAAAAGACATCCTCACCATATTATCCGACAAGAAATCGAAGCATGAGCCAGTAAGCGACGATGACCTGAAATACATGCTGGAAGCGACGTTCACATCATGGATTAACCAGTTCAACTGGCGGACATTCGAAGATACCGCCCAGAAATACTGCCTTGATAAAACGAGATTAAAGTTCAAAGAATACTCTATGATATCCGGCGAGTTCAAGAAGAAATACAGCATGATAAAGCTGGACGACAGGTTCATGAAAGTCAGCAAAGAAGACGTGGTAGGCAGCGGAGAATTCGGAACTACGCTATGGAACAACCTGGTCAAGCTTGGAGCTTATGACTTTGAAAGGAAAGAAAACCTCTATTCGCCTGCAAGCGTGATTTTCGTCTTCGGAGAGCCTGGAGGCGGAAAGACTTACACCTGCCATGCATACATACGATCATTCGCGGAGCTGTGCAAGCAGAAAGGGATACCGTTATGGGCGTTGACCCACAGCACTACAGACTACGCTTCGCATTACCAGAACAAAACAGCCAACGAGCTCGCCGCACTCGCCAAAGAGATAAACGACTACCAGGGCATAGTAATAATGTACGTCGCTGACGCTGATAACATATTCCAGTCCAGGAAAGACCCCAGGCTGACCGCAGAGCAGCAGCAGACTCTAGGGGTTTATTTCAAAATGTTTGACGGCACCCTCATCAAAAAAGACGGGAGGTTCATGGCGATAATGGACGCCAACTATATAGAGGGCATAGACGAAGCCACTAAGAGCAGGCTGTTTGACGAGATAATAGAGCTGAAAAGATTCGACAAGGCAGATCATTTCGCAGAATTGGCCAAACGCTCGTTAACCAAAGGGACAAGCCTGGTCGTAACCGACCCAGAATGGCTGGAAATAGGGCAGTACCTGCTTAAAAGCCCGCTAAGCAACAGGGAGATAGGCCACGTCGTCAAAAAGCTGAGGAGAGAGTTTGAGAATCTGCCTGAAAGCATGCTTGGAAAGCCTTACGAAGAGCACTTGAAATACAGGAACGAACAGCTCAAAAATCTCACAAAAGAAAGAATAGTTGACGGCTTTGAGAAGTATATCACGACAAGGATGGAAATCGAGAGAGCGTCATACGAGGCGCTTAGAAGAGATGATACTACAAGGTTTTTGCAATACCTGGAATCAAGGCCTCAAGACCCGAACACCGGAGCAAAATGACCAAGCTTGAAGACCTGCTAGAGCTTGACAGGCTCAGGAGGATAGTTGAGAAAAACAGCGGGAGGATGGACACCCCCCAGTTGGAAAAAGAGTTCCTAGAATTCTCAGCCTATTCGCCAAAGAGGGCCCTCACAGTAAGGCTGCCGAAGCTCTACACGCTGCGGGAAGGGCATGCTAAAAGAGTCGCTGACGCGCTAGCATCAGTCAACACCCCTGCAGACAGGATACCTGGCGCTATTGACATCTCGGGCTGCTTCAGCTATGATTCCACGACAGAAGCGGTAGTTTTCCTTTCGCTCCAACAGGTAGAAGCTGACCATTACTCGAGCAGCAGGTCCTGCCTCAACCCATTGATAGAAAAGATTTACATGGATGGCTGCTCATTAATCCGTGATTTCTCAATCCACGAAGCCTTGGTAGGGAAAGTCGTGTGCAAAAGGGGGGACCTTGACTTAAGGGAAGTTGGTTTGTTCCCAAACAAGTTCATAACCGGGCCTTACAGCCTAGTAGCGGACTTAGACACTCCCGCCAAGACTGTCAAAAAGTTCTCAGATCTGCACAAAGACTTAGCAAAGATGAAATCCTCTCCAAAAGAGTGTCTTTTAAACCCTATAAAAGTACAGGAAACATCATCGAAAGCTGCCGAGCTAAGGAACATGCTAGGCGCTTTGTCAAGATATGAGAGCCCTGAATCACAAGCCTTCAAAGCAGCGACTAACTCTTGCGTCATAAGGACAAAAAGTAACACGTTATTCTATTTATACTCTCTGAACCATAATAGGAACATAATGGTCTATTTCGGAGACGCACCTTTCAAGCCAGGAAATGAGCCAAAAGAATTATTAGTGCTGATGGGAAAAGACCACCAGCATACCCTCCCGATGCTGTTAGAGCTTGGCGTGTTCGACACTAGCGAAACAATCCTAGCCCAGAGGATAAAAGATTTCACCGAAGCTTATGAGAATGCTACGAGAGGCAGCGGAAAAAACCTCAGCGAGGGATACCCTAATTTCGAGCATCTCATGGAGGGTTTGAAGAATGTTGATGCTTACTTCAAAGAGGTCGTAAATCCTGAAGTACGAAGGAAGTACGTAGCAACTATAGACCCTGAGATTCTAGAGTTCGCTGTCTGTCCCGCAAGCAACGAGCCAGTCGTGCACGAGCTGCTACCACGACTCTCCTGGAACAAGACCTTGAGGAACTATAGCAATACAGGCAAGTTCATATTCTTATACAACCAAGCTGACGATTCAAAAAGGAAAGAGATGCTGACAAGTATTGCATCTAACATAATATTCAGCAACCAGCAGAATAATGACGTGAACGTCTGGCTATATAATAACCATCGGCAGTTCTGCACCGATTCAGGTATAGAGTTTTGCATAGAAAAACAGCAGTGATTCATAAGTTGAAGAACTCTTTAGCGTTTTTGTAAAAGACTTTTTCATGAAATCCTTCAGGGACTATTCTTTTGATCATCCCGTAATACTGCTTTAATGATATCAGCGGATAATCAGAGCCGTACATCACCTTATCGCTGGTTTTAGGGTTGTTTAAAATGCTGTCAAGCGATGCCTTAGTGTCTTCTAAGCGTGTCTCGGCTTCGCCGTTGCATACGTCTTCGTAGGTCATAAGCCCTGAAAGGTCTGTGAATGCGTTGTCAAAGGCCGTAACGACTTCTTCTAAGTCTTTTACTAAGGGGTAGCCGAAATGGCATAGTACAAACTTTTGTTTTGCGTACCGTTCTAACACGCTAATCACTTCTTTCGGTGACACGTTTTTTCCGGACTTGTAGCATTCTCCTGTGTGCAGCAGCACCGGCTTCTGGAATTCTGACGCGAGTTCGTAATATGGCTTTAGCCTTTCGTCGTCAGCTTTCGGCACTGAGTAGCCTAAGTATATTTTGATGCCCTCAACCAAATTTTTTTCCAAGAACATTCTTGCTTGGTTCAGGTTTCCGCCGTCGGTCAGGCTTGCCGCTATTATCCTTTTCAGGAAAGGGTGCTGTCCCTGCTCTTCAACAAGGCTCCCTGTGCTTGCCGTGGTCGTGTCGTCGAAAAAATTTCTTATCATGCCGTCTTTTTTGCCGATGGAGAAAGCGTATTCTATACTTAAGCTTTTTATGTCTTCCAAGAATTTTTCTTTAGTAAGGTCTAAGTCTTTGAAAGAGCCGTGTATGCTCAGAAGCCTTTCTAAGGTGAATTCTGTGTGCACGTGGATGTCAATCATTTTCATGTTTTTCTTCCTCTTTGTAAGTCATCAAGGTAGTTTATATACCATTCTACATGCGAGAAGTACTTGTATGACGCTTCGTTGTCTTCTTTGAAGCCTTCCTTGAACGGCTCTAGGCAAGTGTTCTTTATGTAGCAGTTGTCGCAGTTGGAGCTGTTTTCTAAGGAGCTTTTCATGTCTTGGCAGACCGGGCATGCGCTGTACTTGTAGCTTATGAATCCTCTTTTTTCGTAGCAGTCCAGCTTTGCCTTAAGGCCTTTCAGCAACGTCTCTTTTTCTTTTTCGGTCAGCCTTTGCAGCTCTTCGCTTATCTCCGGCCGAAGCGTTATGTCTGATATTATTTTCTTTTTGAAAGTTTTCAGGAGCTTCTCGTATTCCGGGCTTATCTTCTTATAAGCGGTTAATGCCTTGTTCTCCTCTTCGCTTAAGGTTTTAGGGTTGTGCTTGTAGGGCTTGAACGCTTGTTTTTTGAGGAATTTTCCCATCTCAAAGTTTTCGCCTGGTGAGTCTCCGTCAGGGTATATGTAAGTCTTCAGGAACATCATGAGGTAGTATTTTTCTTTCTTCTTTATCAGCTCTGAATGGTGTCTCATCGCTTCCTGCTCTAATAGGCTCATGAAGTGTGAGCCTGTGCCTTTCCCTCGGAATTTTTTCAGTATCGTGAAATCCCTTATCCTTAAGTCGTACTTGTTGTATTCGATGACGCATCTGGCGACGGGTTCGTCTTTTAGCGATAGGATGAAAGTTTTCTCTTTCGGGCTAAGCTTTAGTGATTTTTCGTAGACTTCTTCGAAGTAAGTGCCAAATATTGATTTATAATGCTCGAGCTTTGCTTCCCTGAAAGCGGTTGGCATGAAGTTTGCGTCGTAGATTCTTAAGACCAAGTTTTCTGGTTTCATTTTTCTCTTAACCCCTGGCTTAGTATCAGGTTTTTGGCTTCGTCTAAGTCTTTGCCTAATGCTAGGACTCCGTGGTTCTTGAGTGCTATGTAGTAGGATTTCGATTCTTTTAATGTCTTCAGCGCTTCTTCTGCCGCTTCTAAGCATCCGCAAGGGTAATCCTTCATTGTTGTCGGCGTCCTGCCTGGCTTTTCTACGATTAGTTCGTCGTGGGCGTGTATTATCGCGTTTACTTCTGGGAAGTTCTTGTATATCATCTCGTGCGTGAGCGTGTCTGATGACGGCTTCTTGCATCCTTTCACTATTTTTCTCTTTTTTGCGTGGTCTACCTTGATGACTTCTACTATGTCTTCTGTTGTTATGTATGACTTGTCGCTTTTTCTTGATGTTATCACGAATCCTTCTCCTGCTCTTACGCTGATGTTGCCGAAGCTTGAATGGCCGTATTTCGGGAGCAATCCTTGGTCGTAAAGCTCTTTGCCGGTCGTTGAGAATCTTTGGAAGTGTTCTTCGGCTTTTTCGCTTCTGCCTGTCATCTCTGTATGGTAGAACGTCGCTGTCTCTCTTCTGCCTATCTCTTCTGCTAAAACTTTTGCTATGTCTTCTTTGTTGTCCACTTGCGTGAACCCTTTTTCTGGCGTTATCACGTAGGCTTTGTGTATGCCTTGTTTTATGCTTGTGAGGTCGTTGGCTACGACGAGGTCGCAGTTGTTTTTCAGTAAAGATTCGAAGCCTATGCTTTTCAGGTCTTCAGGGCTTTTCGCGTATTCCAGCTTGAAGCCTACCTTGAACAGCCTTTTTCCTAGGGTGTCGGCTTCTTTTATTATCTTGGGCGTCGGCTTGAGCTTGACTGTCATGCCGTTTTTAGAGCTTGTTTTCTCGTCTACGTATCCTTCCGGCTCGAAGTCCAGGACTGCTGCTGCGAAGATCACTATTCCGTACCCGTTTTCTTTTATCTCTTTCATAGTTTCTTCCATCATCTCTGCTGCAGTCTTGACGTCTGTCCTGCTTATGTAGTTCGGGATTGCCGTTTTTCCTGGCCCGTATATCATTTTCACTTCTGCGCCTCTGAAGTATAGGTCTTTTGCTATTTCCATTCCGAGCTTTCCTGAGGAGTGGTTTGATACGTATCTTACCGCGTCTATCTTCCCTATGGTCGGGCCTGCTGTTATCAGGATCTTCTTGCCTTTCAACGGGTCTTTTGACAGCTCTCTCGCAGTTTCTGCGACGATATAATCTATTCTTGCTAATTTGTATTTTCCTTCTTCGTCCCTCGGCCCTATGATCTTGACGTCGTGTTTCATGAGCTTGGATATGTTCTCTACCAGTAATGGGTTGTCTCCTAGGGATTTGTGGAACGCGGGCGCTAGGTATACCGGCTTTTTCTGGCCTATCGCGCTTGCTATGAGTGTTGTCACTATGTTGTCTGATATCCCGTTGGTGATCTTGCTTATCGTGTTGGCCGTTGCAGGCGCTACCAGTACGAGGTCTTCTAGGCAGATATGCTCTGCTTTTCCTGTCAGTTTCGTTGCTACTTCGTTTTCTGTCGCCCATTCTAGCGCTGCCGCCCCTATGAATTTCTGCGCTTCTTCTGTCATGTAGGCTTTGACGTTTGCCCCGTGTCTTCTAAGCTCTCTTGCGAGCTTTGGCGTTTCTATCGCGGCTATGCCTCCTGTCACGCATAATGCTATCGTCTTGCCTTCGAGGTGGTTCGTTTTCTGGTGGGTTTTCGTGTCTGGGTTTTTCATTTTCATCCTCCACATATTGTTGTGCCTGAGAGTTTATTTAAACATTTTCGATAAATGTTTAAACATGTTTAAATTTTTAGAAAGTTTTAAAAACTCGATAATATCAAGAGGGTTTATGGAGAAGAAGGTACGAAGGCTTCACAAGATCTCAGGGTCGTTGTTAATATCGCTCCCTAAGCAGTGGACAGACCAGTACAAGCTCGGCAAAGGCTCTAGCGTAGAGATAGGCTTCAAGGAGGACGGGACTCTTATGGTAGCACCTGTGATTGACGACAAGAAAAAGAGGACTGAAGCCAATATAGTGTATGACAAGTTTTTCGTCAGGAGGTTCTTCAAGGAGTACTTCTCAGGGACCGACATCATCAAAGTCATCTTCAATGATAAGCCTGCTGGCGAAGGGAAGAGGAAAGTCTACGAGTTCGTACAGGACAGCCTTATGAACGTCCACGTCACTGAAGAGAGCCAGCAAGGAATGGTATTGCAGAATTTCAGGATGGAAGGCATCTCAGTGAAGTCTTGCTTCCAAAGGATGGGGCATATCGTCTCCAGCATGTTCGAAAGCGTACTAGATGATGAGGCTGAGGGCATGGAAGACAAGGAGAGGAACCTTACAAAATTTTACTACATGACAATAAGGCTTATACGGCAGTACCTCCAGGAAGGGGGATATGTCTATGCCCAGGATGTTTCGCTCATCGAGGCCATGGATTACAGGCTCGCCTCTGAGAAGCTCGAAAGGACCGCTGACGAGCTGAAATCCTTGTCTGCCAACATGCAAAACGATGGTGTCAAGGATTTCTGCAAAAAAGTGCATTATGATTATTCTTCTGTCCTAAGCTCTTTTATCAACCAGGATTTTGATAGGGCAATACAGATGTGGGATTCTTACAGGAAACGCTTGAAAGAGGCGGAATCTGTAAAAGGCAGGCTGTTGCGTGCGAAGGACTTTAAGAGCATGGAATGCCTGATGTCCTGTTTGAGGATTCTAGATTACGCCAAAGACATCTCCAACCTCGTAAGGGGCAAAGGCGAAAAAGAAAAACTTTTAAAACATGAGGAATAAGATTCTTATAAGAGTTTATGCGCACGTCGCCAAGCGGCTAAGGCAAGAGGCTGCAAAGGGCGTTGGGATTATGAGCTTAACGCGATGAACTACAGATCCCTCTTATCACAGGTTCGAGTCCTGTCGTGCGCTTCATACTACTTGTTCTAGTCCCGCTACGCTGTTGTAGGATACTTTGTCCTACAAAGTTTATAAGGAAGAAACGCTGTTTATAGGAGTAAAAGCCGAAAAATGGGGAAAATCTGCATACACAACTTCGAAAAAAAGAGGTGCCATCCTTCATGAGTGACTGCGGAATAACCAACCTGGCAGACTGCATACCCGAGAAGATGGCAGAATACCTGCTCAACCTGATAAACGCGCCACTCAAACCATTACTAAACCTGACCAAAGGCTTGCTAACCGAGCCAGTCAACGTAGAAATCTTCAAGCACTTATGATGATAATGGTATACATCATCTCAATATTCTACAGATTATACTTCTTAATCGCAGGATTCAACTTCTTAATCGCAGGGTTTGACGTAGGAAAGAAAGAAACTGCCAAGCAATGGCTAAAAAACACCTTACTAATGATTTTCTTCGTGCAGGCGTCTTACTTTTTTTACAAGCTCATCCTGGAAGTCGCTTCTTTGCTCAGCGCAGGAGTGATCAACATGATACCAGAAGACTTCTTCCTAATCACGATAGACAACCTAGTGAACCTTGGCTTAGAGATGAGCTTCGGACTAGTCTACCTTTCCGTGTTATTAACAACTGATGTCTTATTAGGCTTGAGGTACCTTATCGTATCAGCCGGGGTCATGCTCTTCCCAATCGGACTCTTCCTCTACTTCACACTGCCATTACGGACTTACGGCAAACTAATACTAAACGTTCTCATGGTAGCGATATTCTTACCGTTCATCCAAAGCCTCATGCTGCTCTGCGCCTCGATGATATTACAAATACCCATATTCCAAAACTTCAAGATTCTGGTAATGATATCAGCGTTCACACTGCTAAACCTAACCATGTTCTTCCTAATCATCTTCGCAATCATCAAATCAGCATTCGCCGTCCTAAACTCAGACATGGGACGAGCAGCAAAAACAGCAGCCAAATACTTAGCATAACGTGCTTGGCTTACACGAAACGAAAACTGTAAGCCAAAAGAGAACACGGGGTAACGGGCCTCAATGACTCAGAAATTAGTGTAGTTTACAATTTGATAATCGTTTTACACTTAAAGCTTTAAACCCCTATCATAATTTTTTGAATCTTTTTATTAACACTTTATGTGTTCAGCCCATTAAATACGAACACGAATGTTTTTCCTGAAACTTTTTTATTGATAAATCTTTTTTCAGCAAGTGATAATAAGTCTGTTCTCGCGGTTTGGTATACGACTTTGTAGGTTTCAGAAATTTCTTTTATTGTAAATGTTTTATTAGGGTTCTTCATAAATTCTTCAAGAATCATTGCTTGCCTTAAATTTAAGCCGGGAATTTCATGAATAATATGCTTAACTTGTGCTTGTTCCTGTTGTTTTTGTTTAATATACTCTAATAGGTCATTTAATGAGTCATCAATGCACTGTATGATATACTTGATAAAGTATGTTAAATCCATCTCATCATACTCCGTGTATAAATAAGCTAGGTCATAGTTATTTCTTGAGCGGACTATTCTTCTAGAAACAGCCATGTATTCAAAAAGCCAGTATCCTTTTGATAACATATACCAGTAGAACACGCTTCTCGCAGTTCTACCGTTTCCGTCATTAAAAGGGTGAATATAGCCTAATAAAAAGTGCAATGTGATACCTTTTATAATCGGGTGAATGAACTCTTCAGAATCATTATTCGCAAAATTGCAAAACTCGTCTATTGATCTTGGAATATCTTTGTGGTCTGGAGGCGTATGAGCTATAACCCCTGGATTTAAACCATCTCCGATTATTATGTCATTGCTATCTCGGAATGCACCCTCGTCTTTAGGGTCGTTTAGAGTATCTTTTGTAATCCTTGCTTGAATCTCAAGTAATAACCGGGGTGTGATTGGCTTGTTCTTTTGGGATACAATGAACTGCATGGCATCATAGTTATTAACAATCATTTTTTCAGATTTAGTTTTCGGCTTTCTTTTTTCTCTAAGCATAGCCTTTGCAATTTTGATTGTTGTTGAAGCTCCTTCGATTACACTTGAAGCGATAGATTCTTCCATTAATGAGTTTACAATGTACGACTTATTCAAACCTAAATCTTTTGTTTGTATTTCTATATTTCCCGCAAGGAATTTATCAAAATGGTGAAGTTTTCCACTAAACTCAGGGAGTAATGAATACTTCAGTTTAATAGGTTTAAATGGAACAGACTCGTATCTTTTATTGCGAAGAAGTTTCATAAATGTCCAAACATACTTCATTTCTGAACTATCTTTTAGCCTATACTTTAATTCAGACCAATACAAATATCGTCTGTTAAATTCGAGTATGTGATCCATGAGATTCCTTTCTTTGATAATTTCAAATAACGCTTGATACTCTGTTTCCAGTACCTTTGTCCATCCTATTGGTTTTTCAGGAAGTTTCATTGTAATCCTTCTACTAATTTAGTAATCATTAGTAGATATTAGTATTGACTAGTATTTAAATTTATCTACTAATTTAGTAATCATTAGTAGATATTAGTATTGACCAGTATTTTAAATTTTACCCTTTATTTTACATACCATCTGTTATGAGGTATTGTGATGCGTCATGTGTTAAGGTATTTTTAGTTCGTTTTTGTTGATGGTTATGTCATAGATTCTG
>VGLX01000009.1 GCA_016866645.1 Candidatus Woesearchaeota archaeon
CATAAAAAAGCACCTGAAATTCGAAAAAGGGGCCACAGTCTACATCACAGAAGGGAAATACAGGGGCATGTCAGGGACTGTAGAGAACATAAAAACCATATTCGACAAGTCAACCATAGAAGTCAAATCAAAGACTGCAAGCTTTGAAACATCAAAGCAGTTCGCATTCGTAATAGACGAATCGATATCACTAGGAGAAAGCAAATGATGAGGAACATAAGCGTCGAGAAGATTACGCTCAACATCGGGACAGGAGAGCCTGGAGCAAAGCTAGAGAAATCTAAAAAGCTCCTGAAAACAATCTCCGGAATGAAACCGATATCTACAATCACGAATAAGAGAATACCTACCTGGAAGATAAGGCCGGGGCTTGAGATAGGGTGCAAAGTGACCTTAAGGGGCCAGAAAGCTAAAGACCTCCTTAAAAGATTACTCCAAAGTGTGAAAAACCATCTTGAGGAAAGGAACTTTGACGATCAAGGAAACTTTTCATTCGGAGTGAAAGAATACTTAGACGTTCCAGGGTTGAAATACGACGCAGAAGTAGGAGTAATAGGATTTGACGTTGCAGTAACCCTGCAAAGGCCAGGATTCAGGATCAAAAGAAGGAAGCTAATGAAAAAACAACCGCCTACAAGGCATAAGATAAGCAGAGAAGAAGCGATGGAATTCGCAAAGAAAGAACTCAACATCGCAATAGAGGAATAAAACAAAATGACGATAAGCAGCCACACAAAAGTTTTCAAGCAGCTGAAGAACAAGCCTGCAAAGCTAAAAAAGTTTTTAAAGCACAACGCGCCTAAGCCGAGGAAGTTCGGGAAGAACACGAAAAGATGCGTAAGATGCGAAAACCCTCGGGGACATATAGGCAAGTACAACCTGAACCTTTGCAGAAGATGCTTCAGGGAAATCGCTAAAGACATAGGATGGAAGAAATACAGCTAAAGGTGAAAACAAGATGATGCATGACACGCTCGCAGCAGCGCTTTCAAACATAATGAACGCAGAAAAGGTCGGGAAAAATTTTTGCACAGCAAAGCCTTTCTCAAAAATGCTAAAAGAAGTGCTAACGCTTATGAACCTAAAAGGTTACATAGGATCTTTCGAAATCATAGAAGACGGGAAAGGAAAAATCGTCAAGATAAACCTGCTAGGCAAAGTCAACAATTGCGGAGCAATAAAGCCAAGGTTCTCCGTAAAGAAAGACGATTTCGAAAAGTTCGAAAAAAGGTATTTGCCAGCTAAAGACTTCGGAATCATGATAGTATCAACATCTAAAGGAATAATGGCGCACGCAGATGCGAAGGAGAAAAAAGTCGGAGGCAAACTCATAGCCTACGTCTACTAAAAAAATGCTACCTCCAATAAACGAGAAGATAATAATCCCGGAAGGAGTCAAGGTTGAACTAGCCGGAAGCTTACTAAAAGCTAAAGGGCCCAAAGGAGAGAATGAAAAAAGTTTCCACCACCCCAAGATAGACATAGCACTACAAGGCGGAAAAGAGATAACCGTAGCATGCAACAAACCAACTAAGAGGGAAAAAACCGCAATATACTCATTAATAGCGCATATGAAAAACGTACTAGAAGGAGTAAAATCCGGATTCGTTTACAAGGTCAAAGCATGCTCAAGCCACTTCCCTATGAGCATAACAGTCGAGAAAGACGAAGTAGTTATTAAGAACTTCTTAGGGGAAAAAATACCTAGGAAGTCAAAGATAATGCCCGGTGTCAAGGTAAAAGTTGACGGAAGCATAATCACTGTAGAAGGTGTTGATAAAGAAAAAACATCCGCAACCGCCGCCCGGATAGAGCAGGCGACAAGAATAACCCACAGGGACAGGAGAGTTTTCCAAGACGGTTGCTTCTTGATAGAAAAATCAGGAAAACATGTAGAATGAAAGACCTAAAAACAGCATTAGAAGACAGGAAAAAAGTCAAGGACAAGAAGCCAAATTTCCTTAAGCAGGACGCTCAAAAAAAATCAAGCCTTTACTCAGACTGGAGAAGGCCTAGAGGAAGGCATTCCAAGATGAGGCTCAGGAAGAAAGGCCGAAGAAAAAGGCCATCAATGGGTTACTCATCGCCCCAGCTGGTCAGAGGTCTTAACCCTGACGGAGTAAAAGAGAAATTAGTGTACAACCTTGAAGACTTAAGCAGCGTAGGAAAAAACGAAGGCGTAATCATCTCAGGAAACATAGGACTAAGAAAGAAGATAGAAATGCTCAAAAAAATACAAGAACTTAAGCTCACGCTCTTAAACTTGAAAGACATAAACGCTTTCATAAAACAGACTGAAGAATCTTTCCTAGCTAAAAAGCAGGAATCAAAGAAGAAAGAGGAAGAGAAGAAACAAGCGAAAGAAGAAGCTGTGAAAAAAGCAGAAGAGAAGAAGAAAGAAGAAGAGAAGAAGACAGAAGACCAGAAAAAGGTTGAAGAAGAGGAAAAAGCGAAAGAAGACGCTAGGAAGAAGGCGATGCAACAACCAGTATGAGGTTTAGACAAATGAGACTACACTCACAAAGAAGGCTTGCAGCACAGGTCCTCAACGTCGGGGAGAACAGAGTATGGTTCGATAACGACAGGCTTGAGGAGATAAAGGAAGCCATAACCAAATCAGACATAAGCAAGCTAGTCAAAGACTTAGCCATACAGGCCAGGCCTGAAACCAACATATCCGGATACAGGCGAAGGAAAAAATACATGCAGAAAAGAAAAGGAAGGCAGCAAGGTCCAGGATCAAGAAAAGGGACCTTCAACTCAAGGCTGCCGTCTAAGAAGATGTGGATGGCCAAGATAAGGCTGCAAAGATCGCTAATCAAGAAGCTGAGAGACAAAAAAATACTTGACCATAAAACTTATCGTGACATTTATATGAAATCAAAAGGCGGATTTTTCAGGAGCAGAAGGCACGTGCTGTTATACTTAGAAGAAACAGGGATATTCAAAGATAAGAAAGCACATAAGAAGGAGAAAAAATGACGATACCATTCAGAAGAAAACAGGAAGGAAAAACGAACTACAAGAAAAGATTAAGGCTTGTATCCTCGAATAAGCTGAGAATGGTAATCAGAAGAACAAACAAAAACGTAACGGTACAGATGATAGAATTCAGCATGCAAGGAGACAAAGTATTAGTATCTGCGCACACACATGAACTGAAAAAATACGGCTGGAAAGGGTCCAACAAGAACATACCTGCATCGTACTTGGCAGGATTGCTCTGCGGAGTCAAGGCCAAAAAAGCGGGGATAACCGAAGCAGTACCGGACATAGGCATGCGCGCGCCGATAAAAGGCTCACTTGTATACGCCGCGCTTAAAGGGGCGATCGATGCAGGCTTGAACATACCCTGCTCTGAAGAAGCACTGCCGCCACAGGATAGGCTTACAGGCAAGCATATAGAGAATAATAATGCTACAAAATTCACAAAATCAAACCCTAAAGAAATAGTTAAGAACTTTGGGGAAGTCAAAAACAAGATCATGAAGGAAGGAGCATAAATATGGTAAGAGACTTAGTCAAAGAAGCTGCGCAAGAAGCTGTCGTAGTCGATGTACAATCTCCTGAGAAGAAAGGCGTAAACCTCGACTCATGGAGACCGAAAACCGAACTAGGCAAGAAAGTGAAAGCCGGCGAGATAACAGACATAAACCAGATATTCGACCAAGGATTGATCATACTCGAATCAGAGATCACTGATGCATTACTCCCGAACACAGAGTCCGAGCTTATAATGGTGGGACAATCAAAAGGGAAGTTCGGCGGGGGAAAAAGAACAATATGGAAACAGACCCAGAAGAAAACCTGCGAAGGGAACAAGCCAAAATTCACATCAATGGTGGTCATAGGAAACAAGGATGGTTATGTAGGGTTAGGCGTAGGATCAGCCAAAGAAACTATGCCTGCACGTGAAAAAGCTGTAAGAAACTCAAAGCTGAATGTCATAAGGATCAAGAGAGGATGCGGGTCTTGGGAATGCTCATGCGCAGGTCCACACTCGATACCTTTCAAAGTACGCGGAAAATGTGGCAGCGTCGAGATAGAGATAATGCCTGCACCTAAAGGAAGTGGGTTAAGGATAGAAAAGGAATGCCAGAAGATGCTCCAGCTGGCAGGGATAAAAGATGTCTACTCAGTAGCTAGAGGGCAGACCGGATCGAAACCAAACCTTCTTAAAGCATGCTTTTCAGCATTAAAGCAATTGACTAAAGTCAGAGTATTGCCAGATAGCATAGGAAAACTAGGGATTGTAGAGGGTAAGAATGCCTGAAACAACTAATAAGCAAGCGATGAAGAGGATAGCGGTAGTCCGCGTCCGAGGGGAGTGTAAGATAAAGCAGGATGTAGAAGACACTCTCAAAATGCTAAGGCTTTATAGGAAGAACAGTTGCGTAGTAATACCAAATACCTTGGCTTTCACAGGAATGCTTACCAAAGTTAAAGACTTCATAACATGGGGAGATATAAACGAGACTACTTTCAAAAACCTGATAACCAAACGGGGTAAACTCCCTGGAAAGAAGCCGCTCACAGAGCAGTACATGAAAGAAAAAATAAGCCTGGGGTTTGATGATTTTACTAAAGAGTTTTTCAACTTCAAGAAAGAGCTGAAAGACGTACCAGGGCTTAAACTTTTCTTCAAACTTCACCCACCAATGCACGGCTTCGAACGAAAAGGTGTAAAGAAGCAGTTCAGCATGGGGGGAGCTTTAGGATACAGGAAAGAGAAAATTAATGATCTACTGATGAGGATGATATGAAATGACAGTCAACAGGCGTAAAAAAAATGTCAAGATGCGCGGCTGGACCACGCACGGCTGGGGCGCCAGGAAGAAACACAGGGGCGCCGGGAACAGAGGAGGCCGAGGAATGGCCGGCAGCGGAAAAAGGGCAGACCAGAGGAAGTCCTGGATATTCAAAGAGTATGGCAACTCATATTTCGGAAAGAAAGGATTCTTCAAACATAATAAGACCATAGTCAAATCTATAAACCTTTCAGACATAGAGGCGAAACTGCCGAGTCTTTTAGCC
Source organism: Candidatus Woesearchaeota archaeon (assembly GCA_016866645.1). Classification (GTDB taxonomy): domain Archaea; phylum Nanobdellota; class Nanobdellia; order SCGC-AAA011-G17; family VGLX01; genus VGLX01. The sequence continues at coordinate 5,035 of VGLX01000009.1, forward strand.
CAGAAACTTGTCAAAGAAGAGAATCACGCTTATATAGTAGACTTGACAGATTTAGGATACAATAAACTTTTAGGTTCTGGAAAGATAACGAAAAAGTTTATAGTGACAGCCGACACAGCTTCTAAAAAAGCAGTTGAGCGGGTAAAAAAGCTAGGCGGAGAAGTTAAGATATCTTCAGATTTTGAAGAAGAGGAACAATAAAAAAGGTCTGGTGCATGGAATTTAAAAAAATATTAGCAAACTTACCAGAGGTTAAAGGCCCTACCCAGCGTAGGCTTCCTTTCAATGAGAAGCTTAAATGGAGCCTAATAATCCTCGTATCATTCTTTATATTATCATCAATCCCGTTATGGGGGCTTAGCGAGAACGCTTTAGCACAGTTCGAGTACTTGTCAATAATCCTCGGGGCGAAATTCGGATCCCTGATGTCATTAGGCATAGGTCCGATAGTCACTGCATCAATAGTTTTGCAGCTGCTTAAAGGATCAGGGATGCTGAAGCTAGACACGACCACCACTGAGGGAAGGGTTTTCTTCCAAGGCCTTCAGAAAGTCTTAGCGATATTCTTCATAATCTTCGAAGCGATGATATACGTTTTCATGGGCGGACTTTCACCGTCTAGTGCATTATCCCCTGATGGTTTTAGGGTTATGCAGTTCATGCTTGTAGGTCAGCTCTTCCTCGGAGGAATCCTGGTCTTATACATGGATGAAGTCATCAACAAGTGGGGTTTCGGCTCAGGGATATCAATGTTCATCGCAGCAGGGGTCGCTGCAGAAATAATGGTGCAAGCATTCTCGCCTTTGACTACTGCAGGTACATTGGCTTTCGGGTCTTCCCAAGCGCCTGTAGGAAAAGTCTGGGTATTGTTCATATCATTGATAGGCAGGAACCCTGAAGGCGCAGGACTTGCATTGATGGCGATAATCGCCACGATAATAGTTTTTGTCTTTTCTATATACGGCCAGGCCATGAAGATAGAAATACCTTTGTCATTTGGCAGGATTCGTGGTCATGGTATCAGGTGGCCTTTGCATTTTATTTACACTTCCGTCATCCCAGTGATATTAGTATCTGCTTTGTTGGCAAACCTACAGCTTTGGGCCAACCTTCTGGAGAAATGGGGTCGTCCCATACTGGGAACTTTTTCAGGCAATGCCCCAGCTACAGGCTTAGTATCATGGATTTACCCCCCTAATCTTATAGAGAATATAATAATAGGTTCTTTTGCTTGGAGTGATTTAATGCATGCGGGCACTTACGTGTTATTTATGATAGGCGGTTCTGTATTATTTTCCTACTTTTGGATGCAGACAGCTGGCATGGATGCTCGCAGCCAGGCTAACCAGATGATGTCTTCTGGATTGCAGATTCCAGGATTTAGAAGAGATCCTAGAGTTTTAGAATCTATATTAAAAAGATACACACTTCCCTTGACAATTATGGGTGGTGCATTAGTAGGATTCTTAGCATCAGCTGCTGACCTGTTAGGGGCTCTAAGCAGAGGCACAGGAATATTACTAGCAGTGATGATAATATACAAGCTATACGAAGAGATAGCCCAGCAGCACATGATGGACATGTACCCTGGCTTGCGTAAGATGATGGGCAAATAATCTCGGGGGGGGAAAGTTTTATAAACTAATTTTCGGGTTTATAACCTAAAATGTTCGACAACTTTTTCAATATCATATTCGGACCGGTAATGGGCTTACCAAGCCCTTTGAACCTATTAGCAATATCTTTCATACTAACAGGACTGATAACCTTAGCTTATAAATATCTGTCAGACCAGGTAAGGATGAAAGAGCTTAAAGAAGAGATGAACGATATGCAGAAGCGGATGAAGGAGATGAAAGACAAGCCTGAAAAGGTCATGGAGATGCAGAAAGATGCTATGAAAAAAAATTTTGAATATATGAAACACTCCATGAAGCCTACATTGTTCACGTTTGTACCGATAATCATAATCTTCGGATGGCTTAGTAACTATTTTGAAATACAAGCGAAAGCTGGGAACCCATTCAGCTTTTTCGGATTAAGCTGGTTGTGGGCGTACATAATATTTTCGTTGATAACGAGCATAGCGTTAAGAAAAGTTATGAAAGTATACTGAGGTCAAAAAAATGAAAGCGCGAAGGTCAAGATCTTACAGGAGAATAAGAATAAGAGTGCCTAGTGGAGAAACAAGGCTTTTTTACAAGAAAAGAAAGCCCCACAAGGCGAAATGCAGCATTTGCGGCGACGTCTTGAAAGGCGTGTTCAGGGGAAACGTAGCAGAAATGAGAAACATAGCCAAAACTAAGAAAAGACCTGAAAGGCCTTATGGCGGAGCTCTTTGCAGCAGCTGCATGAGAAAAGCTATAGTCGAAAAGGTTAGGAGCGAGTTAAAATGATGGAGATAGGAAGGCTTTGCATAAAGACCGCTGGAAGGAACGCAGGCAAGCATTGCGTCATAGTCGACACATTAGAAGGGAACTTTGTGATGATAGACGGCAACGTGCCTAGGAAGAGGTGCAATATAAGGCATCTCGAACCTTTACCGATAGTGCTTAAGGTAAAGAAAGGGGCTTCTACAGACTCTGTCCATGAAGCGATGAAGAAAGAAAACATAAACACAAGGACTACCAAACCTAAGACTAAGAAGCCCGTTAAACCTGTTAAGCAGAGGAAAATTAAAGCTAAACAACCAGCAGCTGAGAAGAAACAGAAGAAGAGTAAATAATCATGGTTGAACAGAAAGATCTTAATGAAAAATATATAGAACTGCAAATATTAGAGCAGCAGCTCAAGCAGGTCACACAGCAGCTGTTAGCGCTAGACCAGCAGCTGCTAGAGCTCCAGAGGATAGAAGAGAACATAGAGGACGTCAAGAAAACCGGAAAGAACACTGACATGCTAGTCGCTTTGGGCGGAGGAATATTCCTCAAAGCCGAGATTAAAGAGAATAATAAGGTTTTGATGAATGTAGGCGCTAACGTTGTTGTAGAAAAGGACATCACTGCCTCTAAAGAGGTAATATCCAAGCAGCTAGACCAGCTTAAAGACGCTGCTAAGCAGCTAGAGCAGGAATTCCGAATCTTGGCTATGAACAGCCAGTCGGCGCAGGAAGAGCTCAGGCAGTTCATAAATGCTAAAGGGGCAGCACAACAAAATTAAAATATTAGTCCTGCTACTTTTCTAGCTTATGGTTTCATACCTGCAATTCTACTGCCGGAAAGATGTTCAGAAAAGGATACTTGAGGCTGCTAAAGACAGGGAAGTAGCTTTCAAATTTGGAGATAAAGGCTTTGGGAAAAGGCCTGACATACTGCAGTTCGAAGGCGACATTTTCGAGATGGCCAAGCAAGGCGTGACTTCTTTCCACGTATCAGAAGAGCGGTGGAGCAACCCTCTAGACCTGAGCACAGGCATGAACAAGAAGCAGCTTGACGACTTAAGGACGGGGTGGGACTTGATAATAGATGTGGATTGTAAGTTCTTCGAATACTCTAGAGTCGTCACAGGTTTGGTGGTTGAGGCTTTAAGATTCCATGACATAGAGGACTTCAGTCTTAAATTCTCAGGTAATAAGGGATTCCATGTAGGTATACCTTTTGAGTCTTTCCCTGAAAAGGTTAATAACATACCAACTGTTTCTCTTTTTCCCGACGGGCCGAGAGTCATAGCAGCTTACCTTAAGGAGCTTATCAACGATCCGTTATCTGCCGCTCTGCTCAGCAAGAACACTATAGACGACATTGCTACCAACGTGGGTAAGCCAAAAGAAGAATTACTAACAGAAGGTGTTTTCAACCCTTTTGTTGTGGCAGACATCGACACTATTCTCATATCAAGCAGGCATATGTTCCGGGCCCCGTTCAGCATCAACGAGAAATCTGGCCTGGTCAGCATACCATTAAAGCCTGAAAGCCTGGCAAATTTCAAGCCGGATGATGCTAAGCCTGGAAACGTTAGCACAGCTTTTGGATTCTTATCATTTGATAAAATCCCGAACGCATCTAAACTCATAATCCAGGCCTTTGACTGGTATTCGAAACAAAGCATTAAGAAGAACGAGACAGCCGCTATAACCAAGGAGCTAAGCGGGCCTAAAAAAGACTTTGAAGCGTTAACAACAGCCATTAAAGCCGATTATTTCCCGCCGTGCATACTGAAAATCATGGGGGGTGTTAAAGAGGATGGCCGTAAGAGGGCGTTGTTCATACTCCTTAACTTCTTGAAAAGCTGTGGATGGAGCCCAGAAGACATAAAAGAGTTTGTATGCGAGAAATGGAATAAGAACAATTATGAGATCTTGAAAGAGGGTTATATCCTTTCCCAGCTGAGCTGGCATAAGCGCCAGCCTAAGGTTTTATTGCCGCCTAACTGCGACAACAAGTCTTACTACATCGACTTGAGGCTTTGCTCTAAAGACGGGCTGTGCAATAAAGTGAAGAACCCTGTGAATTATGCTATCATTAAGTACAAGCTTATGAACAGGCCTGAAAGGAGACGGTCTAAGAAAGAATCTAAGTGATTATTTTATTCTTTTCAGTTTTGAGTGTATGTCGTCTTCTTCCTTGAGGAGGTTTTGCACGCTTTTTGTTTTTATTTTTTTCAGTCTCTCGTCAATCTCTGTTTTGTGGGGTTTTTGCTCTTTTTTCTTGTGCTCAGGTGTTTTCTTCTTTTCTTCAGGTAAGAGTTTTAGCTTTGCCATGAGCTGCTGCTCTTCTTGCTCTAACTCTTTAAGCCGGTCAAGTCCAGATTTAGGTTTTGTTTCTTGAGCGGGTTTTTTATCCCAGTCGGGTTCTGGAATCTTTCGTGATACTGCCTCTTTTGCTGGTTCAGGCTTAGGCTCAGGTTTTGTTTCTGGTTTTTTCTCTTTCTCAGGTAACACTTTTTCTTCCTGTTTTTTTACCCATTCAGGTTCTGGAATCTTTTGTTTTACAGCTTCTTTTTCCGGCTCGGGCTTGAATTCTTCCTTTATCGGAGCAAGCTGTGGCATCTTATGCTTTTCTTTAGCTGTTTCAAGCTCTTTTATCTGGTCGTCTATTTTTTTAAGTTTGGAGAGCACCGAGACTTGCTTGTCTATTGGTAAAGTGTAGTACATGCTGTATGCCTGTTTATAGAACGCCTTTGCTTCTTTCAGATTTTCATTTTTTACAAACTTAGAGGACTCTTCGATTAAGTAATCAACTTTTTCCTCAGGTGTTTTTGGAGCAGGTCTTTTGCCAATCATCCCTAACGCCCAGGTGCTGAACGTCTTTTTCTCCTCTTTAGGCATTTCTTTATGTTTTTTAATCTCTTCTTGCACGCTATGGATTCGTGTTACGATGTCAATCTGTTTGTCTACAGGCAGGTAATAGTACATGTGATAAGCCTCGTGGAACGCTTTTCTTGCTTTTTCAATCTTCTTTCTGGCGAGCTCGTTTTGAGCTTGTTCTAAGAGCTCTAAAACTTTTTTAACGCTTGGGCTGACAGGAGCTTCCTCTTGCTTGAAAGTGAACACAGGCTTTTTAGCGATCTTTGGAGGGAGCTCTGGCTCAGGTACTTCTGTTTTTTCTAATTTTGGTTCAGGTGCCGGCTTTTTCTCTAGGAAGCTGAAAAACTTTTTCTTAGGTTCTTGAGGAGCCGAGGGTATTTCTTCCTCTTTTTTAGATTCTGGTTTTTTTCCTAAGAGACTAAAAAACTTTTTCGGACTCGAAGGCACGTCTGGTGAAGGGACTATGTCTTCTGCCGCGTGTTTTTCTTCGATTTCTATCCTAACCTTCTCTGGAGGGGATTCTTCGTTGAAGCTTTCGGCTTTTTTCAATTCTTCTTTGCCGGATGTTTCTCTCTTTGAGGATTTTTTTATGTAAAACATGTAAATCAAGAAGGTGGTAATGATACAGCTTAAGATCGCAGTTATATGTATTCTCCATCGTATTATCAACGCAACAGTTGGTGGTAGTTGGATGTTTAAGTAACCAAAAACGAACTCTGAATACCCAAAAGCAGAGAATATTATCAATGCAAAAGCTAAGTAGACTATCAGTGTATAACCGAGGATGATTAAACGGCGTTTTAGTTTCTTTACGAACTTTTTCTTATTAAGCTCTAACTGTTCTGCTTGGCTTGTCTGGTATGTTAAGTTTTCATCCATCCTCTTTTTCCCTAATAAACCTATTTAAGGAATATTAATATAAAAACCTTTTGAACATTCTAAAACCTTCTTATCACGCTTTCTAGCCTGCTGATAAGGCTTTTAAACCCTTTCTTTCTCATCCTGCTTTCTTCTTGAACGCTTGTCCAGTCCTTTCCAGAGTAATACATAAGCTTTGAAATGTCGTCTAAAATTTTAAGAATCTGGTTCTTAGTGCCTCGGTCGAAATCACTATTTTTTACTTTCATTGCCACACTTTCTATGTCTGGACAGTAGCCTAGATAGTTGGAGAAGAAGTCTGTCACCACGCTTACCAGTTCTTCTAAGCTTATGTTGCTTTCGCTTCTTTCTTTTATCTCCTCGAGCCGGTCTAGGCTGGCCCATTTTAAGTCTTCATTTTTTGAATAACCTCCTGCATATTTCTTCTGGATAGTGGGCATTTTGACTATATTTTTAAAATACCAATAGGCTATAACCACGAGCCCGAATAGTATGAACCACCAGTTTTGGCGTATCTTTGATAGTAAGCTTTCTTTAGGAGGTGGCGTACTAGCTAAGCTTTGGGTTCCTAAAGTAAAGTCTATAGAAAGCGCAGGATTGTATCCTGATTTCATTTTAAGGTCTACTTGATCGTTTATAACTACTCTTACAGTGTTGCCTTTCACTTCTTTTGTTATTTTTTCGATTTTCTCTTTTTGCACTTGTTTTACAATCTCCACTAGACTTGGATCAAGAGCTGTTTGGAAGACCCTGTTGACTTGCTCTTCTTTATCTTTAATTTCTTCGTAAGTCTTGTATTGGACCTTGTTAGGGTCTATAGGGATGTACTTCTGTTTCTCTTCAGGCCTTACTAAGGCTAATGACTCATTAGTCTTGAAGAATACGACTTCTGAGCCTTCCCATCCTTCTTTAGCTGTCAAATAGGCCGTGCCTTTTTGTTGGTCTATTTTGACGATGATATTAGTGGTTTTGCTGGCATGGTAATACGCGCTCGGGCCCAAGTATTGTTTTAGGTTTATAGTAGCGTTTTTTCCGAATGACTGGAACCTTACGCTAAGCTCTTCTTGCTGGGAAGAAACTAACGAAGAGACTAATATGATTACAGCTATACCTATCAATAAGGCGACTACACCTCTTTTCATGATACTAAGTTAAGTCTTACGTATCTTAAATAACTTTCTACTTAAACTTTCTTCCCATAAGTTTTATAAGTTCACAACTCTTAACACTAATCAACGCAGGTTTTATGTTTTAGAAAACCTATTATCTGGCTATGGAGGCTTGAAAATGAGTCTGAATAAAGAAAATGACTTGCTGAAGATTTATGAGGCTGAACTTACAGGGGGATTATAAGAATAAACCAAAAAAATCTTCACATAACAATGTCAAAATAGGCCCTTCTGAAGCGTATTTGGCAACATTATCAGACAGCGATAAGGACGTACAAGACAAATTGATGAAAGAGCGCATCTACAGTGAAAGCGGGAAGAAATACTTATCTTTAAAAGATAGCAAAGACAAATGCCTGGCTGAGAAAGGGAGGGATATTTTTGTTAAATCCGATCCGGCAGCCGCTTATATACTTGGTTTACAACTTAAAGACGAAAGGTTAGTAGGACTAGCTAGAGAAAGGATGATAAAGAAAAAGTCTGAGGAGGCTTATGTCCTTGGAGCGAAATCAGGCGATGAGCATTTGATGAACAAGTCCAGGGATACGTTCGCCCAGAAAAATCCTCGGCAAGCCTACCTCCAAGGGAGGAAACTTAATGATGTAAGATTAGTCGACAAAGCACGAGACGAGTACGTGAAAAAAGACCCTCATTCTGCTTACCAGACGGGCCTTGTTACGAAAGATAAAAAACTGGTGAAAAAAGCTCTAGACTACCTGGTCAAGCACGACCCTCGAGCAGTTAATACCCTTATCAAAGAACACCCTATAGGGGCTTACAGGTCTGGAGTTATGGCCGGAAATAAGAAAATAATGGAACGAGCCAAAAATGCCTTGCTCAGCAGCGGCAGAGAGGGAAACTATAACCCTACTAAAGGGCGTAAACCGGGGTATGAAGGCATTTCAGAGTCGTATCATAACAATCCATCATTAGAAGCTTACAATCTTGGTAGGGAGTTCCATGATAAGAAACTTATCAAAACGGCGAGGGAAACGTTAATTAAAACTGAGCCTAACTTGGCTTATGTCATAGGCGCTGAGGCGGGCGACAAGTATCTCATGAAAAAATCTCGTGGTTCTTTTGCAGAGAATGATCCGCTGAACGCGTATAAGATAGGTAATGAGGTAGGCGACAAGAAGCTTGTTAAGAAAGCCAGGAAAGAGCTGATACGCTCAGTGCTTAGCACTTGACAACTGGACAAGTGTGTGCACAGCATTTATATACAACAAGCGCTAAACTAGGTTCTTATGCTGCCAGTAACCATACTATCAGACTACCTTTATTGCCCTAGGAAAGTTTATCTTAGGCATGTTATGAAGCTCTTGCCTGCGGTTAGGAAGCCTACAGTCCAAGGCAAGATAAGGCACGATGTTTTTGACGCTATAAGCAAGGCTGAAGAAAGCCTAATCCTGAGCATAAAGCCTGAGAATCTAGAGAACGCAAATGTTATCTATGCGAACGCTTACAAAGAACTGTTGGCTAATTCACTTTCTAAGTTTGAAGAGGATATAAAGAAAGCAGAGATTAACAAGGAGCAGCTGTTCAGCGAGTCTTTGAAAAACTTCATGGTTCAGGCTTCGTTTAATTCTAAAAACATCGTCGAGCTGATAAGACAGACAGGGCTTTTCGGCCAGGACCTTATCAACGCCATACCGACGAAACAGCAGTCAGAACTCTTCATATCATCGCCGACCCTAAGGCTTAAGGGTATAATCGACAGGGTGGAAATAATGGGTGATTCTTATATCCCTGTAGAGCTGAAGACAGGCTCTATGCCCCGTGATGGGGTGTGGCCTAACCATAAGGTGCAATTAGCGGCTTATATCCTGTTGCTTAAAGAGAAGTACGTATCAGACTACGGGTTCTTAGAATACTTAGATTATGGTGTCAGGCGGAAAGTTGTCATGAATCCTTTCTTAGAGGACGAAGTCAAGGGTGTAATCGACAAAGTGCATTCATTAGTCAGCTCAGACAATGTCCCGGAAACTTGTGGGAATCCTAACAAGTGCAGGAGCTGCGACTTGAGAGACAGGTGCCAAGCCTAACTGTTAAGCAGGTTTAATATCTTTTTGAAGTTTTTCTCGCTTTGCTCTTTTTTGTACTCTACAAGTAGGATTATGAGTTTTTCTTTGTCTAAGAAGATTCTTTTCTTCTCGAGCAGGTCTTTCATGTTCTGCGAGGTTAAGAATTGGCAAAACTGCGTGACGTTTTTTGGTTTATCAGTTCTTTTTGCCCTTTCGAAATCTATCATCTTGACACTCTTACTTATTATGATATGCTTTACAGGTCTCTGAAGCTCTTTCTTATTGACCTTGAGCTTGTCTAATAATCTGCACTGCTGCAGTACTTCTTTAAGGACGTTCTTGATATCTTCAGTATCATGTTTTTCTATCCATCCCATTATCCTGTCGCCTTCTATGTACTCAGAGATTATGTAACCCTCGCCTTCTTCATATAGCTTTGGCGCAAGGTCATAACGTTCTAAAGCCGTAAGCCATTCTGCCTCATTGTGGGATATGCCTTTAGGAGACGATTTGTTCGCTACTTTCATAACGGCCTTTTTGCCTTTGTAAAACCCTTTATAAACTATCGACCGTTTGCCTTTTGCCAAGTACTCTTGCTTATATAACATAGTATAAGTATTAATACAGAAAGTTATTTAAATTAAACCTTCCTATTTGAACATAAAAGAGGTACCTCTATGATGTTCAAATAG